>JAGRAA010000137.1:17254-20530 GCA_020435185.1 Bdellovibrionales bacterium
AATTTCATTTGATCAAAAGTAGATTTCTTAGAGGTCTTTTTAATATCTACTGAGGGTAGCTTTATAGGACGATCCAATAGACAACTTAATTCTCTCGCTAAACCGATATGACTCAAACAATCCGCTCTATTGGGAGTGACACTAATTTCAAAAACAATATCGTCAAGACCTGCATATTGACTAAACTCTTCTCCTACGGCCACTTTTTCTGAAAGTATATATATCCCTTCACTGCTCTCAGCTAATCCCAATTCTTTTTCAGAGCACAACATACCCAGAGACTCTTGCCCTCTTATCTTTGATTTTTTAATTTCAAAATTTCCAGGCAATACCGCTCCTGGTAGAGCTGCCACCACTAAATCACCCTGCTTGTGGTTTTTTGCACCACACACGATCTGTTGAATCTTCCCTGGAGCAATTTCCACCTGACAAACAGTCAGCCGATCAGCATCCGGATGCTTCTCTAACTTTTGAATATAACCAATGACAACATTATTAAATTGTTCTTTTTGATTAATAAAATTCTCTACTTCTAACCCTGCTCTTGTCAGTAGCGCATCTAATTCAGAGGGTTTACTAAAAAAATCTTTTACATCTACGTAGTCATTCAACCATTTCAAAGAAAGTTTCATCGATCTATGCCTATCTATTAAATTGACTTAAAAACCTTAAGTCGTTCTCATTAAACATTCGAATATCATTTAGGCCGTATTTAATCATCGCCATTCTTTCAATCCCAAAACCAAAAGCATAGCCTTGCCATTTATGCGGATCTTCATCTTTAACCAATCCTGTATATTCAAAAACCTTCGGATTGACTAAGCCACTTCCTCCAATTTCAATCCATCCTGTATGAGAACACACTCGACACCCTTCTCCTTTACAAATAGGGCACGAACAGTCTACTTCAGCACTAGGTTCAGTAAAGGGAAAGTAACTAGGACGAAATCTAGTTTTTATTTGATCTCCTAAAAATTCTTTTACAAAAAAAGAAATAGTTCCTTTGAGATCAGCCAAAGACACCTTTTTATCCACCAAAAGGCCCTCAATTTGGTAAAAATTAGGTGAATGAGTCACATCACTGTCACACCGAAACACCGACCCAGGAGCTAGTATCCGGAGTGGAGGCTCTTCGTTCTCTAAAGTTCTGATTTGAATCGGACTCGTGTGGGTTCTCAATACATATTCATCGTTAA
This sequence comes from Bdellovibrionales bacterium, assembly GCA_020435185.1. Classification (GTDB taxonomy): domain Bacteria; phylum Bdellovibrionota; class Bdellovibrionia; order Bdellovibrionales; family UBA1609; genus JAGRAA01. Next base: position 18,451 of record JAGRAA010000137.1, read on the forward strand.
CATAAAAGGTGTCTTGCATGTCTCGGGCAGGATGATTCTGAGGAATATTCAGCGCCTCAAAGTTATACCAATCACTTTCTATAAGAGGCCCCGATCGCACACTAAAACCCATTCGAGATAAAATATCTACTATCTCATTCATCACAAACTGGATGGGGTGTTGACTTCCTTGACTGAGTTTCGGTCCGGGGAGAGTCAAATCTAGACTTTCTTTCTCTAGTTTTGCATTAAGCTCAGAGGTTTGTAAAAGATCAAAGCGAACCTGATAAACCTCTTCTAAAGCTTTCTTTTCTTGATTGATCAATTGCCCCACCTGAGGACGTTCTTCTTTAGAAAACTGCCCTAACTGCTTCATAAGCGCAGTAAATTCACCTTGTTTACCAAAAAATCTGACCTTGACTTGGTAAAGCTCCTCAGAGCTACTTGCTTCTTCTATGACTTTTAATGCAACCGATTTAATTTCTTTTAGTTTTTGTTCAAGTTTATCTTTAATCATCCCCAGATTATGTAATGATTTTAGGTAAATATTCAATATATAAGTTAGTTATTTGCATTTCTTAAAAAATCCCTTATAGATTTACATCATGCAAAATAGACAAAAAAAGAGCTCACACAAAAAGCCCAAAAAAATATACAGTTTCGACGAAGCCAATGATCGTCTTTATGACCTATTTAGAAATCACGATTTTGACTTTATCTCTCACGAAGTTCGACAAAAACTTGTCCAATTCTATCAAATTTTGATGACCACTCAAATTTCTGAAAATTTTACCCGTCTAGTGAGATTCAATGACATCGCTATCAAACACTTTATCGATAGCCTTATCATAGACCAACTCACCCCCCTGCACTTTCCTCTGATGGATGTGGGAACAGGTGCTGGCTTTCCGGGTATACCTTTGCAGATTCTTAGACCTGACCAAGAAATCTATCTTGTAGAAGGTGTCAAAAAACGGGTCGACTATTTAAAAAAAGTTCGGTCTCAATTAGAACTGTCGAATCTTAAAGTCATTGGTCGCTATATGAACTTAGACTTTACTTATCCAACAAAAGGCATTGTTACGCGAGCACTGACTGATATAGGTTACACCCTTTATCTTTGTTCGCAGTCTCTTCAAAGTGGAGGATATATATATTTTATGAAAGGGCCAGGTTGCGGTCCCGAAGTAAAGAAAGCACGTGAACTCTTTAAAGGTGATTATAAGCATCTAGAAACCCTCGAGTACAAACTCCCAAAGACCACTCATGAAAGAAGTCTAGTGATTTTTGAAAAGCTTCAGCCCATAGGCCCTGAAAAATATCATCAAAACTTTCTAGGAGCCCGGTCTTGAAAGAAATCACTAGCTCTAAGAATGACATTTTTAAAAAGCTTCAGTCTCTTCTTCAAAGTAAAGGAATAAAAAAACATCATGAATTTCTGTTGAGCGGTGAAAAAATTGTATGCGAAAACACTCACCTCGATGCCACAGTCATTTACCATTCCAAGATGGATATTCCTCCTGCTTTCTCAAAAAACAAAAGCCTTTGCCTCAGCAAAGAACTTTTCAAACAACTGGATGAAAACAATACGCACTTTCCTCTCCTTCTTTGTTCCTATGCCCAGTTCACGCCTTGGCGCCCACAAGAGAGCTCTCAGGACTCATATATCTTCTTACCTCTTGGGGACCCCAAAAATTTAGGAAGCGCCGTCCGCTCCTGCATTGCCTTCGGATTTAAAAATATCGTCCTATTGAAAGAATCGAGCCATCCCTTTCATCCTAAAGCCATCAAGTCCTCTTCAGGAGCCGTTTTAAAGGCCTGTTTCTTTGAAGGTCCTGGAATTCACGAACTTGTCTCCGAGAAAAAGTCTCCCTTTTTGTCTCTCGATACAAATGGACAATCCATTCGCGACTTCCAGTGGCCAGCGAAGTTTAACCTTATTGTTGGAGAAGAGGGACCCGGCGTCCCTGAAAAACTAAAAACCATCTCTATTCAAATCCCTATATCCTCTGACGTAGAGTCTTTAAATGCAGCCCATGCCCTAAGCATAGGATTATTTTCTGCTTCTAAATAAAATACAAAAAGGTACGGACACACTTTG
>JAGRAA010000138.1 GCA_020435185.1 Bdellovibrionales bacterium
TCTACTCATTTTCAAATCTCATTACAAATATTTAGAAAAAAAAGTTGGTCACTATTAGATCTACAGAGAATAGATTGGGCGCCTGAAGAACAACTACAGTGGCTGCGCGAGTCCTACTTGACGAAAAAAAGTATGCTTATTATCGGAAATACTGGCAGTGGAAAAACCTCTCTTCTCAATGCTCTTTTAAGAGAATCTCCTAAAAATGAGAGATGTCTCATTATTGAAGACACGGATGAAATTCAAAAACCCAATAATGTGAGCTCAAAACTAATCGCAAGAATCGATCAAGCTGGATTTGAAAATATTGATCTTGGAGAGTTACTCAAACAAAGTTTGAGAATGAGACCAGATAGAATTGTTTTAGGGGAAGTTCGAGGCAGTGAAGCTAAAAATCTAATACTCGCGCTCTCTTCTGGTCATACCGGTAGTCTCACAACTATTCATGCGGAAAACGCGGCCCAATCCTTACTTAGATTAGAAATATTAATTCAAATGGGAGCTCCGACATGGAGTCTACAAACCATCAGAAAATTAATTCTTCTGGGATTAGACTATATTATAACTTTGGGTTCAAACAGAAAAAATAGAACCTTACATTCAATTCATAAAATTCAAAGCTTAGAAAATAATGGCTTTACGTTGACTACAATCTATCAAAATAGATTGAGCAAGAATAAATACATTTAGAGCCAAACTCTAAAGCACCTACACGGTGACATCAATGTATCTTCCCGTTCTCACATATTCTGGAGTTTCATCAATTGATGGCCATGCAGCTTCAGCAGTTTCAGGTATCTCGGTGTTACTTATTTTATTTTTAGGATTTTCTTTATGCATAAAGAAAGCCTTCGACATATCCTCTACCAAAGCAGACTGAGCGACTTCTTTGTGATTTTTTAAACCTAGATCAAAATTAGTTGTCGCTGACTGAGAAATAGTACTTTTAGAAAGACTTTCTCCGCTTACGCCCATTGGTCTTCCGAAAGCTGGTACTCCAGGTCTTATCGGTGCAGTATCACTCATATCCACAGCTGTCACTCTACGACTGCTTGGGATAATACCACTGATTTTTTCCATTTTTCCACCTCCATGTGGGAAAGCCAAACATCATGTTTAACCTTAAGATCATGTCTTCAGTAAAAATACCAAGAATAACAATCTCTCATACTAACTCTTCGGATCAAAATGAGATTTCTAAAGGCTAATTTTATCCATTTATATTTTTTTCTGCTTGTGCCCCTAGCCGTAGGCCCAACTCTAACAATTGAGACTGTTCCACCGTACTGGGAGCTTCAGCCATAAGGTCAGTGGCCTTAGCGGTTTTAGGAAAGGCAATGACATCTCTAATTGCTTCTGAGCCAACCAACAACATGACCAATCTATCCAATCCCCAAGCGATTCCACCATGAGGAGGCGTTCCGTATCGAAGGGCCTCTACAAAAAATCCAAACCTATGTAGAACTTCTTCTTCACTCATTCCAAGAAGCTTAAACATTTTATTTTGAATATCTTGTCTATGAATACGAATACTTCCCCCGCCTAACTCATATCCGTTACAAACCAAGTCGTAGGCCTTTGCTTTTATTTCTGCAATTTTACTTTCTTCAGTGTCACTCAGCTGCTCAAGGTATTGCTCTTGTGGACTCGTAAAAGGATGATGGCGCGCAACCCATCGCTTTTCTTGTGGATCATACTCTAACAAAGGAAAATCTACGACCCATAAGAAACGATCTCTGCTTTCATCAACCAAACCAAGCTCTTTACCCAATTGAATTCTTATTGCACTTAATGCCGCACAACTGACATCAAACCCATCAGCCACCATAAATACGGCATCTCCCGGACGACCTCCCGCTTTTTCAAAAAGCTCTTTAAATTTTACGTCTTCAAAAAACTTGCTAATCGGAGAAGTCAATTCAGACTCATTAATAGAGGACGCCGCAGAAGATTTTATCCAAACCAAACCTTTTGCACCCATTTGTTTAGCCAATGTGGTGAGTTTATCCATTTGGCCTCTTGAAAAATCACCAGCTTTTGGCACGGCCAAAGCCTTAATCACTCCCCCGCGACTAGACACTTCGTCGAACACTTTAAAACCACTATTAGTTGCAAGTTCGGTTATATCAACAAGCTCCAAAGGGTTTCTCAAATCGGGCTTGTCACATCCAAATCTATTCATTGCTTCGTCGTAACTCATGATTGGAAATTCACTGACCTCTTGGCCTTTAATTTCTTTCCAAAGTTTTTGCACTAACTCAGAATTCATTTTAATAACATCATCCTGATCTACAAAACTCATTTCCATATCGATTTGACTAAACTCAGGTTGACGATCAGCTCGCAAATCTTCATCTCTAAAACATCTGCATATTTGAAAATACTTATCCATCCCACCAATCATTAAAAGCTGCTTGAGAGTTTGAGGACTTTGAGGAAGTGCATAAAAATGTCCGAGATTTACTCGTGAAGGAACCAAGTAATCTCTCGCTCCTTCAGGTGTACTTTTATAAAGTATCGGGGTCTCAACTTCTAAAAAGCCTATATCACTCAGATGATTTCTTACTATTTGACAAACCTTATGTCGAACAGCCAAATTGTGCTGTAATCTTTTATTTCGTAGATCAAGATATCTGTATTTCAATCTAAGATTTTCAGTCACCTTTGAATCGTCGACCTGAAAGGGAGGAGTCTCTGCTTCGCTTAATATATCGCATTGAACAGCTTCAACTTCAATTTCTCCCGTAGCCAAATTACTATTCTTCATTCCTTCTGGTCTAATTCTCACCACACCTTCAACAGCGACCACAAATTCATTTCTAAAATTTTTTGAAACTTTGGTGTTTTCTTCGGCGGGATTTAACACAACCTGAACCAAACCAAATCGATCTCGCAAGTCGACAAATACTAATCCACCGTGATCTCGTCTGGTGTCGACCCAACCCATTAAAACAACTGTTTTTCCGTCATGAGAGGCATTCAACTCTCCGCAATTGTGTGTCTTTTTTTTCTGTGTTCTTTTTTTCTCTGTTAAGAAGCTCACTGAATTTCCTTTTATTCTTAATTTATCAAGGCCTAAGCCATAGGTTTAAAGCACAGCTTTCAAGAAAATTCAATGGACAAACTATAGTAAAACCGCTATCTTCTAGCCGATGCCAAAAGTGACCGTTACAAAACAAACAAATCTTTCTCTAGAAGAAACTTTTACAAAGGTAAAAGATATGCTGGAGTCTGACGACGAACTTAAAAAAATCGACCCCAATATCTATTTTAATTTTAATGAATCCAATAAAACGGGTTCTGCAAATAGCAATCAATTTAAAGCCGACCTTAAAGTTGTCAACGCCGGATCAGGAAGTGAAGTTGAAATTGTAGTGGACTTACCCTTTCATTTGGGGCTTGTGAAAGGACTTGTAAAATCAACTCTCCAAAAGAAATTGGACCACTCTCTATCCTAAATATGTCTAAAAAATCGAAAACTAACAAATCAAACTCAACAAAGCTCCCCATGACCGCAACACCCTCTACCTCCCTAGCTCCTATAGACCCGATGGCTGCCTACATGGCTGAATTAAAGAAGTATAAAGTTCTGAGCAAAGAAGAAGAGCATGAGCTAGCAGTACATTATTACAAAACTGGAGACTCTGAGTCCGCTCACCAATTAGTCACCTCAAATCTTAGATTCGTTGTAAAGATCGCTGCAGAATATTCAAAGTTTGGAGCGAAACTGATTGATTTAGTACAAGAAGGCAACGTAGGCCTCATGCATGCTGTCCGAGAGTTTAACCCCTATAAAGGCGTTAAACTGATAACTTATGCCGTCTGGTGGATTAGAGGATATATTCAAGATTACCTCATGAAGCAGTACTCCATGGTACGTATTGGAACCACCCAAAAACAGAGAAAATTATTCTACCAACTGCAAAAACAAAAAGAAGAAATGGATCGACTTGGGCCTTCTACTGTTATTAAACAGCTCAGTGGAAAATTAGAAATCCCAGAAAATGAAGTTTCTGAAATGAGTCAAAGAGTCGTCGGCAGAGACGTCAGCCTCAATCAACCTCTTTCTGAGGGTGATCGAAGCACACTTATCGATTTACAGTCTGACGATGACCAACAGCAGACAGACGATCTTCTTATTCAGGTCGAAGAAATTGAGCAGCTCAAAGAGGTCATTGAAAAATTGCGCCCTCAATTAAATGACAAAGAGCTTTTCCTCTTAGATCAAAGGCTCCTCTCCGATGCCCCTCTCACTTTGCAAGAAATCGGTGAGTCTCGAGGAGTCTCTCGAGAGGCCGTTCGACAAATGGAGGTTCGACTGATTAACAAAATTAAAAAAGAGCTCGAAGAAAAACCAAAAGATATTAATGACTAGCACGTATTTTGCAATCCTCTAGAGAGTTAAATGTTTTTAAAAAACCTAGTAATATTAGACCATTGAAGGTCATTTTGTTGTAAATTTTATAGGACTATCAATGAAATATATGATTTTGCTTTTTGTTTTTGTTCTCTCCTTTTCAGAATCCTCATTCGGGATTGTCGCTCCCTCTACTGTGCCCTCTCAGGAATTTCAACTTTGGGAAAACCCTATAAGTATAAAGCTCTCTTTATGCACCACGTCTTTAGACGTTTACGGAAACGGCGTGATCAGTCGACAATTTTACTATGATAAGGGAAATAATGACCAAGGAGAGATTGTTTGCACCCTTAGCCTTATTCTCAAACCCTTAAATATAATTGATAAAAGCGAGAGCTCTATTCACTCACCCTATCTTGTACAATATGAAGTCACCGACCGCAGCCCCACAAACTCCATTGTAGACATAGAGATACGATTAAGACCATCAGATGAAAATAGATATTTTGAAGATTTAAGTGATTTGAGCCCTGCACAATTAAGGTCTGTTTTTAGCCCTGTATTTGAAATCATCAGTATTTCTATAGAACAAAAACCCGATGCTTCTTTTAAATAAATTTATCTCTACTTAGGCTGTTTGCGGCTCATCTTCCATTGATACCAGAGTGGCCAATTTCGCCCTTAGTCTAGATATCGCCTGGGCATGAAGCTGAGAAACTCGACTTTCTGTAACTCTTAAAATCTTACCAATTTCTTTGAGATTTAAATCTTCATAATAATAAAGTGAAAGAACTAATCTTTGTCTTTCGGGCAGATCCTCAATCGCCTTAGCGACAATGTCTTTTACTTTTTTAATATTTAATTGATTGTAAGGATTTGCTAACTTAGAACCTTCTAACAAATTCAAAATTGATTTTTTGTCGGTTGTACTAAAGGTTTGAGCATCGTCAATAGATAGTAGACTCACGGGTCTTACTTGGTTAACAAGATCGTGAAATTCTTCAACAGTGACGTTTAGAGCCTTGGCAATTTCCTCATCTGTTGGCGTTCTTCCTAGGTCTTGTTCTAAAAGAGCAATTGTTTTATCAAGTACTTTTGATTTATCACGAATAGATCTAGGCACCCAATCCTGAGAACGAAGTTCATCAAGAATAGCTCCACGAACTCTGAACTCTGCATAGGTTTTAAATTTATTATCTCTTGATGGATCAAATTTTTCGATAGCATCCATTAACCCAATAACACCGCAAGAAATGAGATCATCAAGCTCTATATTTGCCGGCAATCTTGAGGCTATTTT
>JAGRAA010000139.1 GCA_020435185.1 Bdellovibrionales bacterium
GGGCACCTAGCTGGTTTTCTTTTTGGATATTTATTTTGTTATAAATTAAAGGCTCGTTCTTAAGGTTTGAACTTTCGGGATCACTAATTCAACAGTCCCCTTCATGCTCGAAAGTATCCAACCTTTTTCTGTCACTAATACTCCGGCATAATTTGGCTCCCAGTCTTTAGGCTTCCAATGATAGATAATCTCTCCCGTAACCGGACTCAAGACATATAAACCGCTGGTTGTCCCTGGATAAAGCACAACATCTCTAAAGTGATCATAACTAGCCGGAGAGTAGGCACGCTTAGGAACTTCTGTTTTTGTACACCAAGAAAACTCCTTGTTTTCAAAGTCTGCTTTACAAATCGTTCCCTCTACCGAAGTAAAATAGTAAGAATCTCCTACTTTTTCAGGAGAGCCGATAAAAGATTCGGTTGAAGATAAAATAAATTTTGAATCTCCCGATTTCTTATCAAAACAATAAACTCCCCCAAATTCGTTTTTAAAGTATACTTCTCCTAAGATATAGCATGCATATTTTTTTGTAACCGCGGGCGGCATCCAAGAAGAGTTTGGCAGTTCTCTCTTCCACAACTGCTTTCCTGTCAAAAAATCATACGCCAGAGCAAACGACTTATGTTTCTTTGAATCATCTTTGGTTCTTCCCGTCCCGACATAAACCACACCATCCTCAATGACCACACCAGCATCCATATGTCCTGGATGATCTTGCCATACGGTTTGCATTGTTTCTGGATTAATAGCGTGAATCCCATCTTCTCCCGCGACAGCAAAAACAAGATCTATCCCTTGATAAGATCCCACTCTGACTGAACCCTCAGTATGTCCTGTCGTTTGATAATAATTTACCAACTGCGAAGAAATTAAATCATATTTATATACTCGTGCATGATGGGTATCATGCACACCTTCTCCAACAAAAAAATAGTTTTTCCAAAAAGCTGGCGAACTTGTCCCCATTGCACCGATTCGAAATTTTCTTTCTAATTTTCCTGAGGACAAATTCATTTGATGAATGTTTTTATCCATAGAAGACACAAAAATGGAGTCGCCTTTTCTTGATGGCTTTGCAAAAACACCACCATCTATACTCTTTTTCCAAATGACCTCTACATCAACTATGTTCTGATTCTTCGTCGCTACTGGTTCAGTAAGAATAGATATGGCTCGATTTTTTTCTAACTCTCCCATTGTCCACGTTTTGTTTTCAATGTCTTTATTTGCTTTTTCTATAGTCCAAATAAAACTAGGGTAATCAGATAAATATCTATATCCTTTAATACCAGCGTAAATAAATACGTTAGAAACGGCCGCGATTATCAATATTTTAGGTTTTAATAAGAGCTCCAATAATCTTTTTGGACCTTCTGTTTTCAGTTTAATACCAAATAATCCAGCAATAAATGAGGCTACCACCGTTAACGCCACGCTCACCAAGGTAAACGGAATTAAAACCGTCGGAATGATCATCGGGCTTACATGCATTAAATCTAGTTCAGACATCGTATCCTACCTTTCCACCGTTGCCATCAACCCAAACTTTGTCTCCGTCCTTTAAAATATGTGTCGCTTCAGGAACCCCACTAATAGCAGGAAGCCCCATTTCTCTTGCCACAATCGCACAATGAGAAAGAACTCCTCCTTTTTCTACAATCACGCCCGCTGCTTTTGCGAACAAAGGCGTCCATCCAGGATCTGTGGATCTAGCCACTAAGATTACGTTTTCAGGCCACTCATCTGTATTAACATCTTCAATAAAATTAACCACTCGTACCTCTCCAAAAGCCAACCCTGGAGAAAGAGCCTCTGCTCCTTGTGATAACTTAGTTTTTTCATACCCTTTGCCTGATACAGACAATTCTATCTGCTCCAAAGATACTACATCCGGTAATGAAACTTTTTTGAAAATATTAAATCTTCGTTTTCTATCCTCTATTTTAATTTTTAGGGCAATCAAACTTTCTTTGTTAACTTCGTTTGCAAAAGGAAGAATCTCTGATAAACGCAGCCAATGAATATCTTTTCCTAAGCCCACTTGTTTACCAATTTCTTCAAGTATGTATCTGATATGGGCATAAGGGCGAAGAATATCCATCTTCCACTGCTCTCTCAGTTCAAGCATTTGTCGCAACAAATTCCACTCTTGCTTTATGATAGATTTTTTAAAAGTTTGCAGTTCTTCGATCTCCCTATCCACTGCCTTAGTAGAGTATTTGTGATTTAAATTCTTTTTTGCTCCGGTAGAAAAAAAGGCTTTTTCTCCCAACTCTAGCCATCTTGGATTAACAAGATCCAACTCTCCCGGACCTCTGTGGCCATATCTAGCCATAAAAAACTTTTGTTTTTTTCCGTCACCAGTTGCTTCATTAAACATTTTATTCATTTCAAAAGAAATCGTCTTTAGACCAATACTCATCCAATGTTGAATTTTTTTATTGCCCTGTTCCTTACCAAAGACACCACTCAATATAGACTCTAACGATTGAAGAGTAGATTCAGTTAAAAATATAAGAACAAATGGCCAAAATAACACATGCTTGGCAAAATAAGACTCTTCTTCTACCAACCTTTCAATAAGTTCTTTCCGGCTCCAATTTGAATACATTGTCGGATCTTGAGGTCTGTTTAGCTTGGTCTTCATTTTTAGTAAATCTGATCGACATTCCGTCAACAGCTGTTGACGTTTTGTGCTCATAATCCAAGCCACTTTTAACATGCGATAAATAGCAAAAGGAAAATGCAAGATGACGCCTAAAGTGACTTTACTCAGATCAAATCTCAAATGTGGTCTCGGCAAGGGTGTAATCCGATAAGGTATAGGGCCATAATATAGGTCACCTACTTTTTTTAAGTTTAAATAGGCTCTCCCAAAAACCCTTTCTAAAACACTATCCTTAGGAGAAAACGGTTTATCAATAAAGCTTAAATAACCCAATTTTTTTAAAGCATCTCCAAAAGAAAAATGTGGGGAGAAGGCTTTTTTCCAAATGCTAAAAGTAAAATAACTTGGAAAGCCATTCCATTCGGCAAAAGTCTTTCCATCCCACATAGTTTTTTGATCATCGCTCTGTTTTAAACGAGTAAGTTCATAATCAATAACTGTCTGGTAGGAAGATGTAGAATCTAATGCTGTAATCGGTCGAGCTTGCAAAACGTAAAACTTTCCCTGCTCGTCAATAGCCCACTCAACATCCACCTCGTAATTAAGTGTTTTCTTAATGTTAATACCTGCTTCTACAATTTTATCGCCAAATTCCTTTTCCCAACGATCATACTTAACCTGAGAAGGAAAATTCTCCATGACCTTTTCCGGAGTTACTGCACCACTAACTAAAGATTCTCCAAGTCCTTCAACGACCTCGTACATCCAACCCTTTGATTTACCTCTGGGATCGGATGAAAAAAAGACTCCCGCAAACAATGGAGAAACCATCTCTTGTAAGACTACGTTCATTTCTGGTAAATCTTCTGTGTCCAGTAGATATTTTCGATACGTCGTACTAGAAATTTTCTTTATCGAATCAAAGCAACTTTTAACAGCGGCATGAAGCTTATCTAAAGAGTCTACATTTAAATGCGAGACATTTTGTCCAGCAAAACTAAATTGAGCAGAGTCTTCTCCAAGAGCAGAACTTCTTACCGCTAATTTCGGAAACTCTTTCTGTGCCCACCACTTTTCAATGGTCTTCCATTCTTGCTCTGTCGGTAATGCCGTCAATATTGCTCCGGAAGGAACTTGATAACCTCGTTGGGTAAGTAAAGATAATATATATCCTTTTCCCCCAAAAGATGAACTTAATTTCTTGTCGGATAAATCCAAATCCTCAAAGCGATAAAACATCTAATCCCCCAAACGCCTCTGTAATAACCCCTATGTATACCTAAATGAAGCAATAAGCAACGCTTCGAGAGCATACTTATATCTCTAGATTATTATTAATCTATTTAAAGTTTCTTTTTTACAGAGCCAATCAAATATTTTAATGATAAATATCAAGTGTTTAAAGGCTTCTCAGCCCTGTACCGACGAATTCCACCTATCAAATTGAGGGCCTTCCCCCACCCCTTTTCTCTTAACAGTTTCACCGCCGCCAAACTTCTCGCCCCAGAAGCACAATAAACAATCAAGATCCCATGTTTCTCTAGAGAACCCAAAGAAGCTTCCAGTCTCCCTAAAGGGATGTGATCACTATTTTCGATAAAGTCCTGTTCGCGTTCATGCTCTTCTCTTACATCCAAAAGCCGAAATTGGACACCTGACTTTTGCCATAAAATGAATTGATCTACAGATATTTCTTCTTCGTCCAAACCCATAGGTTGGCAGGATTCAATATTCTTTTTCAACTGACTATAGTCGGGACTATCTCCGCAGAGAATACAGTCTGTGTGAGGGCAATATTTAATCTTCTCGAAAGTCATCTCTAAAGCATTAAAAACCAAAAGTTCGTTCTTTAAAGTATTTCCGATTTGCAATATGTATTTTAATGCTTCCGTAGCCTGTAAAAGACCCATCACTCCAGGTAAAACACCAAGAACACCCTCTTCTTCACAACTCGAATTCCCCGCTTTACTTGGTGGGTTAGGAAACACACATCGATAACACCCTCCCCCGCGAGGCTGAAATAGGGTTAGCTGACCTTCATATTTTGATATTGCCGCTGAAACCAAAGGCTTTTGAGAGAAATAACAAGCATCATTTAATAAATATCTGGTTTTAAAATTGTCAGACCCATCTATCACAAGATCAAACCCAGAAATAATTTCTTTTACATTTTCTTCTGAAACCCCATGAGAAAAAACGCTAAGCTTTATTTCTGAGTTCACCCTTCTTAGCTTTTCAACAGCTTTTTCCACTTTTTTTGCAGAAACATCATGCTCATTGTATAAAATTTGTCGATGTAAATTAGAAATTTGCACGCTATCAAAATCGGCGATACCGATATGCCCAACGCCGGCAGAAGCCAAATACAGAGCCGCAGGTGTTCCAAGACCTCCCATGCCTACGATCAATACAGAGCTACCTTTGATTTTTTTTTGTCCCTTTTCTCCTACTTCAGGAAGTTTTATTTGGCGACTATATCTAAGTTTTTCATTGCTGGTTAAACTTTCCATTTTACTCCTTCCTGTAATTAGAATTTAAGTCCATTTGGTTCTCATAAATTTTATTCATCTTTTGTTTATCTAAGTTAAAATAAAAGGCCACCTTAAGCCATTGATTTAACAAAGCTTGGGTCCAAACACCTTTTGTCTCAAATCGGATCGGTGAGGTTGGGCTCTGGTGTTTAATTCTAATTGGATGATTCTGTTTTCGTAGCTTTAAACTTAAAAGTGTATCTTCAAAAATATCAACTGAAGGAATGACAGGCATGGAAAGCATTTCTCGATCAAAAAATATACAGTGATCTAGATACACAATTCCTTTTCTATCAAACCGTATAAAATTAGAATACCAAGACGTAAACTTTAATAAGATATGATTATTCTCATGAAATTTGTGAGTTAACCCACCCCAAACCTTTGGCCTCAAGTGCTCAAAAACCTCTAAGATACCTTTTTCTCCGACGAAATTTCTCGGATGGTGTAAAAAAATATATTTAGCATTGGCTTTTTGAATTCCAATATTCAGCCGATCTGACCTCTTATTTTTTTTTGTGATAATAACCTGATCACAAAAAGCCCTGAGGGTTTGTATGGTTCCATCCTTGCTCTCACGGTCTACCAAAATAATTTCAACTCTATCTTTTAAGTTGGCGCGAATACTTTTTAGCGACTCATACAAAAGTCCGTTTCGCGCCTCGTTATATGAAGGCACAATCACTGATAAACGAAATTTTAACTGAGACTCCGTCATTTTTTTGGGTCCATTGTAACAAAACTTGGTTTTAAACGTAGCTAATGTATACTCTTGTCTTCGTTAAAATGGGAGGGAAACTTGTCAGAAAAAACAATTGAACATAAAAAAGAGGTTCAAAAATATTACGGTGAAATTTTAAAATCCTCAAAAGATCTACAGACAAATGCCTGTTGTACAGCGATAACCTATCCAAATCATATAAAAAACGCCTTAAAGAATATCCATCCAGAAGTTATTGAAAAATATTATGGCTGTGGCCTTTGTGTTCCTGAAAACTTAGACGGATGCACGGTTTTAGATTTAGGATCAGGATCAGGAAGAGACTGTTACCTTCTTTCTCAACTTGTAGGCTCCAAAGGCTCCGTTGTTGGCGTGGACATGACCAAAGAGCAACTCGCTGTCGCCAATAAACACTTAGATTTTCATGCGGCCCAATTTGGATATCCAAATTCTAATGTTACCTTTTTAGAGGGTGACATTCAGAATCTCGAAACACTTGGGTTAAAAGATAATAGCTTTGACGTCATTATCTCAAACTGCGTAATTAATCTGGTTGCCGACAAAAAGAAAGTTTTAGATCAAGTCTTTAGATTGTTGAAACCAGGAGGAGAGTTTTACTTTAGCGATGTCTACTGTGATCGAAGAATCCCTTCTGTACTGACCAACGATCCCGTCCTCTATGGGGAATGCCTTTCTGGCGCACTTTACTGGAATGATTTTGAAAACCTCGCAAAATATACTGGTTTTTCGGATCCCAGAGTAATTGAATCAGCACCGATTACAGTTAACAATAAAGAACTAGAAAACAAAATTTCTGGATTTAATTTTGTCTCCACCACCTATCGTTTGTTTAAAATACTCGAACTCGAACCTGATTGTGAAGACTATGGTCAGGCCGTAAAGTACTTAGGGTCCTCCGACAATCAAAAACTATTTTTTACTTTAGATCAAGGGCACATCTTTCAAAAGGGAAAGATCGAATTGGTTTGTGGCAACACCTATAGAATGTTGCAACAACCTCG
>JAGRAA010000140.1:0-1183 GCA_020435185.1 Bdellovibrionales bacterium
TGTTTTGCAGAAAAGCCCATGGCCATAATGGACAATAACAAAATGACTGGAATTATAAGTACCTTAATTAGTTTGGAAATGTAGATGGGCATAGGTATTTATCTCCTGATCCAGTATTGATTTTTAATTCGTAATTGGTTTGATTGTTAAATTCGTCACTAGGGCTGTCATAGTAGGTATTAATGTGAATCATGTAATGTCCAGCCGGTAAGTCTGTGATAGCGAGAGATTCAGTTTGTCCACTTCCAAAGGCTCCACTGGGTACAGTAACTCCTTGAGTGTAATTAATAAGGTAATCCGGATCGCCGATGACATAACTTTGGCCATCAATAGAATATTTGTAAAGATAAAGGTCTAAATCAGCATTCGTAGTTCCAGAGGCGGTTTGATAAGTCAATGTTAGGGTGGCTGGTCCACCGCCATGATAGTAATGATAAAAATCGTTGTTATTTAAAAGATTTGTATACGCAAAAAAGTTAGTAGAGTAGGCGATATAACTATCGGCTTGGCTGCCCGCTGATAGTGCGGATATTTTTATGTTGTTTGAAAGTCTGTCTGTGGGAGTCGTTGAATAAACTCCTCCAGAGCAAGAGAGTCCATCAGATTTTGGGGTCACCCAAAGCCCGTAGTTACTTCTATCGGCCACTTGATCATGCAATGAAACTATTGTCGACCAAGAGGCTGGAGATTGTGATGAGGCTGTCATAAGAGCATCTCTGCGCTCATAGAAAGCACCCATAGAATTAAATTTAAATTTATTCTCATTAAACCCTTTTACATTACTTGTGATTGTTGCCCATATTTGATCAAAGGCATCGCTCACGGTTTCGCTATCGTTATTGCTGTCTACGATATCCCATAGGGCTCTTGTAATAGCAAACTCCCTAAAGTTTCCTTCAGGGGTATGAGAATTATTGGGTCCGCAACTGGTGCACGGTTTATCGATAATTCCAGATGAGGTTTGATCTTCTAGGCTCACTCTAAAAATATCGAGAGTAACGCCATCGACATTACCAAAGGTATCTATATAGTACGGAGTATTAAGAATCGCTCCTTGAATAAAGTTTCCCCATCCTTCACTCCAGGCAAGTCTTGGGTCAATGAGGCTAGTTCCAGAGTGAAAACCACCTGGAGAATCTGAAGTGTAGTATTGGTTTTCTAAAAAGTGACCATACTCGTGAAG
>JAGRAA010000140.1:1287-2142 GCA_020435185.1 Bdellovibrionales bacterium
GCTGAGGAGTCTGAGGTGAAATAAAGGTTGGGGTTAAATCCTTTTTCCCAATAAATGTTCGATTTAGGAGCTACAGAAAAGTCAGTGCACCCTTGATAAGTACTCGAACAATTTGAAACCTTCGATCGAAGATAGCTATTCGCCTCTAAAACTTGGTTGTAGATATTAAAGGCTCCACCAAGAAGGTCTCCAGTGGCAGATGCATTAACAGTTCCGATATCTTTTGTAGATGAACCATCTGTAGAAAACGTAGTGTTGAGTGAATAGACAGATTCGTTTTCTGGGCATACTTTAACACTGGTCTTGATATAGCTGTTGTTGGCTCTTGCCATAACCCTAAGTTTTAAACTGTCCACAGATTGAGGAACAACAAATGAAAAAGATCCAGAACTATCCGTTTCTGCACATTGAACTCTGTTGCCTTGAGAGTCTTCAACAATGATTTCGGCATATTTTATGGCTTGCGCGGTTCCAGGCCCTAGAAGCCCTTCTGTGGGAGAAGCACTTGTGTCTACGATTCTGGCTTGAAAAGTGGCCTTTCCGGTTATGGTTTCGCCACTGACATACGAAATTGGGCTTGAGCAATAAGACTCTTCTGTCGTTATCGTGTTTGCGTAGCTCCCAGAATTTAGGTTTCTTGAGCACTGGCCAGAATTAAATAAACTTTCTGAGGGAGTGGACTCATTAGACGAGCAGGCTCCTAAAAAGACTCCCAAGAGGCTGATCCATAAAAGCTTTTGAGTTTCTTTTAGTCGGTGTTTTTTAAAGAGAGAAGTATTTATAGGCGTTGTCATTACAGGGATTTATCGGTCTGTGAAAGCTTGCGATTGAGGCATTTTATTTAAAAAACTGTCC
>JAGRAA010000141.1 GCA_020435185.1 Bdellovibrionales bacterium
GGCATCTGACCGATGGCACTCGGCAAAAGTTTAATATGAAAGGTCAACTGACTCATATGTATGACCGCAACGGAAACTACCTAAAAATATCTTATAATAAAAAACAGCTCTCAACCATTGTAGACAATAATGGCAGACAATTAGTCTTTAAATACTACCCTGGCAAAGACAAAGTAAAGTCTATCAATGGACCTGGTAAAATTGCGGCCGCTTATAAGTTTAAAGATGAAGATCTATCGTGGTCTAAAAATCAATGGAGTAGCGAATTTTCTTACGACTATGACAATTTTCATAACCTCACCAAAGTCACTTTCCCAGATAAGAGAACGAAGAAGTTAACTTATAATACTGAAACAGACTGGATCACAAGCTTTACTAACCTAAAAGGTTGTGTTGAAACCTATAAATACGATATCGACAAAAAAAGCGGCGGAAACCACTACTGGTCAAGGGTTACAAAGAAATGTGACAACAAAGTCACCAATCAATCAGAATTTGAATTTTGGTATAAAACAAAGACTCACCAATATGGTAAATATCTTTACCGAGTAAAATCTAATATCAACGGTAAAAAAACAGATATCACCTACCATCATATCTTTGGTAAACCCATTGCCACTACAATCAATGGTGCGACTACCACTTTTGATTATTTTGATAATGGGTTCATCCATAAGAAGAAAGAACGCTATAGAAATATGGCTTACAAATATGACACAAAGTGCTCTAAAGTTGCTGAAATAAAAACAGAATACTACAAACGCATCGTAAAACGAGAAGGAAACCGTGTCGCCACTTCTGTATCTAAGAAACCTATTAAAATCACCAAAACAAATTTTAAATATCAAAAAGTAAAATGCAATTTAGAGTATGCCAGCAATACAGATGGACAAAAAGTGTGGTTAGACTATGATTCAAAAGGTAGGATTCAAGAAATCAAAGATCAATCGAAAAAAATTGTTAAAATCACTTACAATGAAAAATTTGGTAAACCTCTGTCTGTTTATAGACCAGGGCTTGGAAAAATCACAGTAAGCTATAATTCTAATGGCGAAATTAACAAAGTGATAAGTAAACAAGGACCAAGAATAGCTGTACAAGTAGCCAATGTTTTTAATAACCTTTTAGAAATTATTTCTCCGGCGACGACGGACCTCGCCTTATAAGGAGTTTTTATGAATAAACTAACTGTACTGATCATGACATTTTTGCTGTTCATCTCTCAATTTGCACTCGCACAAACAACTCATCCTGTGGAAAATGAAGACCCTACTCGATCAGAAGCCGATAAGAATTGTCCTGATGGAGTAACTTGTCCACCTGACCCTAGAACTCAGGTCAATGTGACATTGACAGATAGTTCTATCCCTAATGGCCTATCGGGTAAGGCTGGAAGTTCTGCTGGAAAAGGCGGAGAGAATTAACTACAACTCTACTTTATCTTGGTCTAATGTAGCTATAAACGGATCATTCTTTAAGCTATCTGGTGAGCCAATTATTAGATCCGTTTTCGTCTCATCAATTTCAGGCGTAGCCATAATCTGATTTAAAATTTCATATTTCTTTTTACTGAGATAAACTCTATCTGCAGGATCATGACACAAAAGAAGCAGATCAATATCCCCTCCTTTTAAGTGATCTTTTGCTCGACTTCCAACCAAATAAAGTTGAATGGGTCCACGAACATGGGTAGAGATAATTTTCTTTATCGCCTGAGCTTGGGCTAAACTCAGCCTCATTGCAAACTCTGACGTAATTTTAAAGCTGTAGGAGCAAAATCAAGAAGAGACTCAAAAAATACTTTTAAAGACTCTTCTTTATACTCATGAGCGGTAATATTTCTTAAACCACGGGCAGACATCCATTGATCGGCCGACTCCACAAGATTTAACTTTTCGGCTTGATTGACATGGTCTCGTAAACTGCCCTCGAATCCAGGATCATTTTGTTTGACATAGGCTTGTATATACTTAGAAGTAAACAATTCTACCACTCTCGCCAAACGAGCCGCAAAGCTTTCCCAAGTCTCTAAGGTCTCTTCATCTAAATCTTTTGGATCTGTCGAAAGCTGTATAACCTTGTTATAGGAGTACTCCAGATGATTCAAAGCCTTTTCTAAGTTGTGCTTATATTGATTTAATAACGGGGTAAGGTCTTTCAAGTTTATGCCTCATAGATTTGATTCTTTTAAAAAATACCGTGTTAACATCCCTACGGTCAAGCAAGCCAGTGTTTAAGTAGTTTACGAATTCAGGGCAAAAAAGGTCGCCCGTCTCATTATGAGACAGATGACTATTTAATGCCCTCTTTTATATTCTTCACGCTCCCTTCGACCTAAACTTAACCCCTTAAAATCACATGTTATTTTGTTTTGAATGAAAATCTACTTTTGGCACACCCTTCGCTATATGTATGTGTATAGCGCGTATCTTCTTATGGGTTCATTATTACCCGGCTTAAACTTCTTATGAAGAATTCTAGCCTCCCCCCAAAAGAGTAATGAGCCTTAATTTTGTATTTTTTAATAAAGCTCATGGGTCGAACCCCCTCCCCCCAAAATTCGAGCTATGAGCTTTATTTTTATTTTTTAAAAGTTTTTATTTTATAATTAAAAGGAGAACCCAAATGAAAAAGCTTTTACTCTTAACTGCATTATTGATGATGAGTAGTGTGTCTTTTGCAGGGATAAACACGCAAGCGAATAGATCTAACAAGGTCGCCAAGTCCCCCATTCCCGCTTACAAAACAAGCCTTAATGGACATGACTGCCCAGCTAGCGTTAAATACGGATTAAATTCAAAAACTTCAGCTGGAGAACAACTGGCATCCACTCAGGGAAAAACAGGAAAAGAATCTGGATTTAACTAATCCTCTTGATCTAAATCAATGTCTCTCGACTGAACAGACTCTGTAGGTTCAAATTCATCTGCAGAGTCTAGTTGAAGTCTTTGTTTTAATCTTTGCTCCAATTTTTTCTCCAATCTTTGCTCCAATTTTTTAGGTTGCTCAACCACCTCTGGATAAGACTCTTGCAACTCATCGATTTTTGCTTCTGCCTTATCAAGCTGTTCATTTAAATACTTTTTACTGCGTTCTAGTTTTGGAATAAGCTGTCTATGCCCAGGGATATTCTCTCGGTTAAAAACCCCAGAAACATTGTCTCCAAAGCTACCTACAACCTCTGACCAACCTCTCTTTATGGCCACAACAGCTCCTTGAGCCACTTCTTGTAGAGGTTGCATGAGTTCAGAGTTATGCGCCCAGGTGATCGCTCTTTCTTCTACTGTGAATTGACCTATACGAATTTGTAAAAATAAAACAAAGAAGAAGGTCATCACAATCATCTTTAAAAAAAATAATAAATCTCCCATCTAATTCTCCTTTACAGACTTTTCTATCACTCGAATGATTTCGTCTTTTGAAAATGGTTTTGATATAAAATCGCAGCAGCCCGCCCCGATGGCCTTCATGATTAAGTCTTCATCATTTACCGTGGAGCAGGCGATAATTTTAGTTTTGGGAAATTTACTTAAAATCTCTTCAGCCACCACTAAACCATTTTTCTTTGGCATCACCATATCTAGCAACACCACGTCGGGTTGCTGGTGATGCGCAATTTTTACCGCTTCTTCGCCGTCAAACGCCTGCCCAACCACATCAAAACCGGCTTCCAAGGCAATCTGCCTCACCACTTCTACAACAAACGGTGCGTCATCAGCAATCACTAGCTTAATACTCATAAAGTTATTATAGTCTTTGCGTAGTTATTTCCCAAATGGAATATGTGTTTATGGAGCCTAGTTTTTCTACAAAGTTGATCACCTTTTTGTCTGGTTTTAGCGGACTCACTGCTTACTCTGCCATTTTAGGAGTACTCTTTATCTGTGGTCTAGGGGTGCCCATTCCTGAAGACATCACTTTGATCGCGGCAGGAATTCTCGCAGGAATTGGAAATATTTCTTTAGCTGGCGCTTTAATTTGTGGCTTTATAGGAGTCATGGTGGGAGATACTTTTTTATACCTTCTTGGACGAAAGTTAGGTGATCGAGCTTTTACCTTACCTTTAATCAATAAAATTATGACCCCTAAAAGAATTATCCTCGCCAAAGAAAAAGTTAAAAATCACTCTCACATCATTTGTTTTACTGCTCGATTTTTACCAGGACTTAGATCCCCCACTTTTCTCACAGCCGGAGTAATGGGTATTCGTCCCGCCGTGTTTTTTGGCTTAGATGGAGCTGCTGCCCTTATCAGTGTGCCTATCTGGGTTGTCGGCGGTTGGTGGTTCGGAGCCAACATAGACCAAGCCATTGCCTTTGCCCATGAGCTACATATGTACCTTATCGCCTTTTTAATCATTGTAGGTGTGAGTTATTATGTTGTTAAAATCAGAAAGAAAAAATCGAGTAGCCCGGCTTAAGGAGAGGCTTTTACATCACCATTGACCATATTTTTATTGATGCGAGACAATAATAGTATGGACGTATCCAAAATTTTTTACTCTTTGATTCTGATTGTTTTCGTAGGGCCAACCACTTTATATGCCCAACAAGAAGTCGTAAGTAACAATTTGTATGTATCGGACACTGATGATCTTTTAACTATAAAGAAAATATCTATCTTACCCGCATTGGATAACATCGGTGGTATTTATTCTCGGCCTTTAGAAAAACACATCAGTGAATTCATAGACCACAATCATCATTGGGATTTAGTAGAACCCAGCACCATTGGACCTTTATATGCTCCCACAGACCTCGTTGACGACCCTCAAAAAATAATGAATCTAAACATACCCTCAGATGCAGTAGTCTCTAGCCAGGTGATCAAAGGGCCTGGAGGGATTAACATTAAAATGGCTCTCTTTTTAACGAGAGACGGAAAACTATTTGCCGAAGATGAAGTCAAAAACTTCAAGCAGTTTGATGTGGATAAAATCAATGAACAGGCTGAAATTTTACTTCATAGAATTTTAAAAAAAATACCCTATGATGCTCTTATACTCTCTCGTGATGGAAATAGAGTGACACTAAATTTAGGCCAATTAGATGGCGTGAAAGCCAATCAAGTGGTCACCGTAGTAGAAATATTTA
>JAGRAA010000142.1:0-1345 GCA_020435185.1 Bdellovibrionales bacterium
ATTCTAACAATAGGTACATTTTCTTTCTACTCCATAGCTGAAGATGGACACGATCATGACCATAAAGCCGAGAATCAGAAGTCAGGACATGAAAAAGATCACGATCATGAAAAAGAAAAAGGTGGCAAAGACGAAAATCATGACGAGCACGAGCATGAAGAAGAGAAAGATGAAGAGCACGGGCATGATCATGGGGGTGAGAAAAATCACGACAGCCATGAAGGACATAGCGATCACGACGAACATGGGTCAGAGGATTCTCATGGACACGGACATGGCGAGGAGTCTTTTGGAAAGGGAAAAGCCATTACAGCCGTATTTAATGAGGGGGAGAAGTTTAAGCTCTCAATTGAATCAGAAAAGCTGCTTGGCATTAAAACTTTCCCACTTAAAAAAGTAGGTAGTGGCAAGTTCAAAATTTCAAATGAATCTCTGGTTCGGTATCAAAGCCATTTAGGTGTTTTCATTAGAAAAGATGGTTGGTTTGAGCTTATCAAATTGGAAAAAGCTCAACCTAAAGAAAACTATTTTGTCATTGAATCAACTGAGCTGAGCAAGGGTGCAGAAATTGTTAGCTCAGGAGTTCCACTTTTGAGGGTTGCTCATCTTCAAGCATCTGGTCAAGGTGGCAAAGGCCATGCCCATTAAGGAGTTAAACTATGTTGAATAAATTTATTAAAACGGCGATTTATAACAAGGGACTTACTTTTACACTCACTTTAGTGGCAATCTTTGCGGGATGGATGTCGTTTCAGACTCTACCAATTGATGCCGTACCAGATATTACAAATGTGCAAGTTCAAGTGAATACGGCAGTAGAGGGCTTAATTCCTGAAGAGATTGAAAAATTCATTACTTATCCTGTTGAAAGTGAAATGGGAGGAATTCCTGATGTGGACGAAATTCGTTCAATCACACGGTTTGGACTCTCTCAAGTCACAATCATCTTTGAAGAGGGAACAGATATTTATAGAGCCCGACAGCTTGTATCCGAAAAACTTCAGTCTATAAAAGATGACCTACCTGGAGGAGTGCAACCCAAACTAGGACCAATCACTACTGGATTAGGAGAGATTTACTTTTACGCTTTAGAGGCAAAAAAAGAAGCCCAAGGGCAAGAGCGATTCGAACAACTTATCGAGTTAAGAGCCATTAATGAGTGGCTGATAAAACCAAGGTTACTTACTGTTAAAGGAGTTGCCGAAGTTAATGCAATTGGTGGCTATGAAAAGCAATATTTCGTTAAACCTCGTCTAAAGGATTTATCAAAATACGGCATCCATCTACATGAAGTTGTTGAAGCTATCGAGAGAAATAATCGCAACACTGGTGGTGGCTACATCCA
>JAGRAA010000142.1:1443-1874 GCA_020435185.1 Bdellovibrionales bacterium
GGTGATATTGCAACTGTCGCCCTTGATCGAGAATTAAGGACAGGTGCTGCGCTCGTTAATGGACAAGAGAGCATAATAGGTACTGCTCTAATGCTTCTTGGAGAAAACAGTCGAACCGTAGCTCTTGATATCGAAGAAAAAATAAAGGAAATCAAAAAAAGTATTCCTGACTGGGTGAAGCTTGAAACAATCTACAATAGATCGGAGTTAGTCAACAGCACTTTGGGAACCGTAGAGAAAAATCTACTCTTTGGTGCATTCTTAGTTGCCCTGATTCTTTTAGTTATAATCGGCAATTTCCGTGTTGCTATTATCACTGCGATTACTATTCCTCTTTCGCTTCTAACTACGTTCATACTTATGCGCTATTTCAATGTGTCCGGTAACTTAATGAGCCTTGGAGCATTAGATTTTGGAATTATTATTGATGG
>JAGRAA010000143.1:0-5619 GCA_020435185.1 Bdellovibrionales bacterium
TTATTAAAAAATTTGAAGATAATGGACTAAAAATTGCCGCAGCAAAACTTGTTCATTTGGATAAAGCAAAATGTGAAGAGTTTTATGCTGAACACAAAGAAAGACCTTTTTTTGGGGAACTCGTGAGCTTTATGACGAGTGCACCCGTTATGTTAATGGCATTAAAAGGTGAGAATGCAGTAACCAGAAATCGAGAGATCATGGGAGCCACTAACCCTGCTGATGCTGCCGAAGGCACTATCCGTAAAGAGTTTGGGGACAGCGTCGGTGAAAATGCGGTTCACGGAAGCGATAGCGCTGCAAGTGCTGCGAGAGAACTCGGTTTATTTTTCGAAAAGCATGAATTTGTAAATGCTTAAACCTAATTTGGGCGACAGACTTGAACTTCAGATAGACAGTCTGTCGTTTCCTTCAGGATTCGGCGTTGGCCGCTCTCAACAGTTTGTTTTTTTTGTTCCCTTTTCCTGTCCTCAAGATCTTTTATCCGTAGAAGTCACCAAAGTAAAAAAAAACTATGCCGAAGCTAAGATCTTAGAAATTTTAACACCCTCTCCTCAACGAAGTGAGCCTCCGTGCCCCTATTACTTTAATTGCGGCGGCTGTTCCCTGCAACATATGCAGTACGACGCCCAGGTTTTTGAGAAGAAAAAAGTTCTTACCTCCACTTTATCAAAATTTTTACATCGTAAAATAATCCTGAATTCTTTCAATCCTTCAGAAGAACCTTTACGCTATAGAACCCGATTGCAAGTCTATATAAAAAATCAACAAGTGGGCTTCTTTCAAAATAGATCCAAAAATCATGTGCCTATAAAGGATTGCCTACTTGCCAAAGAAAAACTCACTCAAGCTTTTCCGCAACTCGAAGATAAACGGTATAACAATAAAAAAATTGATCTTTTTATAGACGAAAAGGAGAAAGTAAACTTTATTCTCAATGACCATAACCTTAATACAGCTCACTTTCAGCAAGCTAATCAATCTTTGAATCATCGACTCAAAGAGACCATTGTTAATAAGATAGAGCACTTTACTTCAGAAATAGAGACAATTTATGATCTTTATTGCGGATCTGGAAATTACTCCATCGAATTAGCCAAGAAATTTCCCAATATTTCAGTTATTGGAGTAGACATTAGCAAAAGACTTATCTCAAAAGCACAAACGCAGACCAAAGATTTAAAAAACATTCAATTTATAGCAAAGAACATTAGTGATTTTTTAACAAAAGAGAACTTAAAACAAAACTCAATGATTGTGGTTAACCCGCCTCGAACCGGCCTTGAAAAAATAGTAAGTCTCTCTCTCAAAAAATCTTCTTTAAAAAAACTCCTCTACGTAAGCTGCAATCCTTCAACTTTGGCGAGAGATTTAATAGACCTCGAAGACTTCTCACTTACAGAAATTCATGGGTTTGATATGTTCCCTCAAACTATGCACATGGAGACAGTTTCATTTCTATGCAGATGAATGCGTCGCAGCAATTTACTGTAATGTCGAAATATTCTCTAAACTTTGATAATTTTTAATTATGAAAATCTTTTTTATTCTTTTTCTTTTATTTCTAACAGGCTGCGGGACCAGTGAAAAAAGTAATCAAAAAGAAGCGGCTATGGTCCATTTGAATCTGGGTTCATCCCTTATGCAAGATGGCCTTATTCCACAAGGCTACGCAGAATTATTAAAAGCCAAAGCCCTAGATCCAAATAATCCTGAAATTTATAATAATATAGGCGTGGCGTATACTCTAAGAAAGAAGTCCGATAAAGCGATAGACAGTTTTAAAAAGGCCTTAGAACTTTCTCCTAAATATACAGATGCCATGAATAATTTAGGTCGCACCTATTGTGACACTGGACAATTAAACTCGTGCTTAACAATTTTACTACAGGCTCAAAATGATCTTACATACCCCTACCCAGAAAAAATTATATCTAATATCGGATATGCCTATTTTTTACAGGGAAAATACCAACTTGCGAAAACTAAATATAAAGAATCTCTTTCAATAAATCCAAAACAGTGTAAAACATTTTACTATTATGGGCGCACGATCTATGAATTAGAAGACTTCGAACAGTCCTCTGAACTTTTTGATAAAAGTATTAAGCTATGTACTAAGTTTAATTTTGAAGAACCTCGATATTTTAGCGGAATGAGTTATTTAAAACTCGGAAAACTAGATTTGGCACAAGCCAAGTTCGAAGAACTCATCTATAAAGCCCCCCTTACAGACTATGCACAAAGAGCAAAACAAATGCTTAAACTAATTTCGAAGGCAAAGACCAAATGAAAAATACAGGTGAATTGTTAAAAATTGAAAGAGAAAAGAAAAAGCTGAGCATAAATGATGTCTCTATTAAAACAAAAATAAGCCCTAGAGTTCTGAAAGCTATAGAAGCTGGTGATGTCGACAAGCTACCTGCCACTTCCTTTGTTCGAGGCTTCGTTAAAACCTATGCTCAAATTTTAGAAATCGATCATAAAAAAGTATTAAAGGTCTTCGAAGAAGAATCAGAAGAAAAAATCCAAATTGTAAGCAAAGTAGAGGTCGAAGAAGATAATTCTTTAAACAAAGACAAGCCTTGGTATGAGCATATAGAGTTTTTTCAAAAAACATCCACAACCTCTAAGTTCATTGCTGTTGGACTAATAATCTTTTTAATTTTTATAATTATGCTTGTTAGAAATCTTATGCATAAATATGAACAAGAAAAAAACGCAACCCCTCAACTCCAACAAGTTGAACCCATTCAAGAATCAACTCCCGAAAAGATCGAAGCAGAACCCTCTTCTGAAGTAAAGCAGGATATAACTCCACCTCAACCAGAACCTTCTAAAACAGAAGAACCCCCAATCCTGCCCACAACGAAAACTACGTCAGAGCTCCCTGCTGAAGTGGAAAAAAAGCAAAACGACCAAAAAACTGAGGCTACAGAGCCCAATCCTCCCAAGGAAAGCGAATCCTCCGAAAAAGAAGCCGTCAAAGAATCTAACAACAACGTAGAAAATACAGAACCTGCTGACAACACTCCCTTTCAGCAAGAAGTTATCGTTGAAGCTTTAGATTTTGTTGCTTTGTACTATAGAATAGATGGTGGAGATCTAAAGTCTATAGATTTGAGACCAGATCAATTATTTACCATAAAAGCGCATAAATCCATCGCTGTGGATGTCAGCGATGCTGGAGCAATCAATGTCATCTACAACGGAAAAGACAAGGGTGTTGCCGGAAATATAGGACAAGAGAAAAAATTAAAGTTTCCATGAACATTATAATATATAGTTTAATTCTAAAGCTCCTTTTATCTGCTTTTATCCCCATCAATGCCGATGAAGCCTACTACTGGGTATGGAGCCACCATATGCAACTCAGTTTTTTTGACCACCCCCCTTTTGTGGCTTGGTTATTTTGGTTAGGACACCCCTTAGAGGATATTGGATCCACAGTGAGATGGCCGGGAATACTATTAGCCCATGGCACTTTATTTGTTTGGTATAAAATACTGAGTCCAATCTTGAGCCAAACCCAACTCAAATGGTGGCTTATTTTATCGGTAGTTTCTCCGTTTTTGGGAATGGGAGCCATGTTTATTACTCCAGACATCCCTCTATTATTTTTTTGGAGCTTATCGACGTACTTTTTCATAAAAGTTTTAGATAGTCCTAACGCTCTTAATTTCTCTTTATTAGGAGCCGGATTAGGTTTCAGTTTTCTATCTAAATATCATACTGTCTTATTTTTTCCTGTAGGAATTGGATTGTTTTTCTATCAACAGAAAATACGCCTTAAATGGTTAAAATATATATTGGCCTCAATCTTTACTTTTTTTATTTGCTCATCCCCTGTATGGATATGGAACTTACAAAACGATTTTATATCCTTTAAATTTCAACTGAATCATGGACTAGGCGCCAATCATTGGGATGCTTATTGGACCATTGAGTATATTTTAGGTCAATTTTTTATTATTACTCCATTTGTAATGTATTCGATTTATAAAAAAGATCCCTCAAAAAAGTGGCCTCTTTGGATGATTAGCTTTGCCTTGTTTCCCCTTCTCTTTTTTCTTTATACCTCCCTAAAAAATAAAGTCGAAGCTAACTGGACCTCTATTGCCTATCCTTACATTTACGCCTTAGCATTATATGGATCAAAAAATATAAAACCAATAAAATGGGCTGTTGGATTTTGGATTTCATTTTTCTTTATTTTACTAATACAGTTAGCCTTTCAACCTTTAAAAATTCCCGGTGAAGATTTTAAGACCAATGAAATTACTAAGTATTCAGAAGTTGAAAAGTTGTTACAAACTGATGAATTAAAGCGCTCACTAGTTTTTGCTAGAACGTACCAAATGGCTTCAAAGTTAAGTTTTGATTTAAAGAAACCTATTTATAAATTGAAAGGACTCAATCGAAGAGACTATTTTGACGAACTGACTCAATCAATACCCCATTCCGATTATATACTGATTGCAAAAAAAGACGACCAACTGCCTGATTGGGCAAAAGTAGCTGGGCACACCGTCGAAAGAATAGAAAGTGTTGACGACCTCTTTGAGTTTAGATTTATAAAAATAAAATGAAAAAAAAGATTTATATTTTATTTATTGTTTTTTTGATTTTCTTTTCCTATGGCCTCGTCATAAGCCAGTTCGATTTAAAGATTATCGTCGATGAGCTTAAACCCAAAAATCCAGAAGGGTTCTTTGATTATCGAGGAGTCGTAAATGTCCACTCAATACATAGTACAGGAAGTGGCTCCGTTCAAAAGATAATTAGAGATGCTCAAGAGGAAGGGCTCGATTTTATTTCAATAGCTGATTTTAATTCCGCAGAAAGTACAAATGAGACCCAGGGGTATCACAACAACTTATTTGTTTTTTTTGACAAGGAATATAGTTATTTGAATTCTCGATTAATTAATTATTTTTCCAAAGAAGACTCTTTAAATATCGGACCCGGCAGGCAACAAGTTTTTATAGCTGACAGTTTAGAAAAATTAACAAGAGATAAAAAATCCGGCCTGTGGGTTCTTTCTCACCCCTTTCAAAGAGGCTACGAGTGGCAAGGCAACTACCCAGCGGGATTGGACGGAATAGAAGTTTTAAACTTAAAAAGTATTTGGGAGAATTACTGGCTCAAATCAACCCCCTCTTTTCTGTGGACCCTCTTTGTCTACCCCTTCAATTCAGATTTAGCTTTTATACGCCTCTTTGAATATCCAGAAAACGAAATTCAACTCTGGGATACCCTTAACAAAACCAGAAAAACTTTAGGTTTTGCTGGATCGGATGCTGAAGAAAAAATTCTTTTGCCCAATAAACAATATATAAAAATACCTAAGTATAAAGATATTTTTCAAATTGCAAATAACCATGTCTTACTCGAATCTGAATTAACTGGTGATCCTTTATCCGATGAAAAAAAATTAAGGAATGCTCTTAAAAGCGGAAATTTTTATTTCAGTTTTGATTTATTAGCCAACCCAAAGGGCTTCGCCTCATATATCGAGGATAGCAATGGCAATCGACACCTTATGGGTAGTGAAATAAAGTATAAACCTGGACAAGTTTTACATATCATCCTGCCGCAAAAGCCTTTTGTTCCTTTTGA
>JAGRAA010000143.1:5740-13244 GCA_020435185.1 Bdellovibrionales bacterium
CCTCCTGATGGAAAAAAATGGACATCATGGATTTTTACGAATCCATTTTACATACGATAATATGTAGATCCTCATATAAATTTTTCAACAAGGCACAAATAGAAAGCGGCACAAGGTACCGCGACATCGAAGCAAAATAATTGCGAAACTTATATGAAGATCTAGATTGTTAAAAAAGTCCCAATTGCTTAGGTTCTGGAGAAATCTGCGGAAAATTCAATAAGGGTTTTCCTGTAAGCTGAATTAAGTTTTCAATAGGGGGTAAATTCAACCCACCTGTCATTTTTCTAACCAAATGAATAAATAATTGGCCACAATAACTGGCATCTTCTTCAGCTCGATGAAACTCCCCTGCTGGTATATCCAAATGATCAACCAATGTTCCTAGTTTATAATTAGGTAACCCAGGAATTACTTTTCTTGCTATTCCTAAAGTATCTAAAATTACTCCGGTCGGTGCCTTTGTTTCAAATTTTTTAATATCCGCAGACAAAAATTGAGCATCGAAGGCCGCATTATGAGCCACAACAACAAGGTCGCTACAAAATTCTGCAAAAGGATCAAGTAAAGTGTCTATGGTCGGTTTTCCTTGAAGCATATCGTCTGTGATGCCGTTTACTTTTGAAGCACCAATTGGCATTTTCATCTTTGGATCAACTAAGGTAGAAAATACAGCCTCAGCTTGGCCACCCACATAACGAACAGCGCCAATCTCTACAATTTGATCAACTCCTGGAAGAAAACCTGTTGTTTCAAGGTCAAAAGCAACAAAATTCATTCTGCCCCCAATGAAAATAAAAAATTCTTTAATAGCTTACAATCTCAGGTATACTAGTAAAAATTTTGTATTTTTAAAAGGTCTTATGTTCTGGTTCAGAAAAAAAAAACAAGTTCCAAATCAATATATGGTGTTGAGACCTCAAGACAAAACACTCTACTTTGATAAAGATCAAAGTATTCTAGAAACCTGTATTGAAAATCAAATCGAAATAGACCACTCTTGCGGAGGAAACGGATCTTGTGGGACTTGTAAAATTAATATTTTAAAGGGTTTAGAACTGCTTGGCCCCAGAGAAGATATTGAGCTCGAGTGGGCCGAAGAACGCTCCTTCAAAGAATCTGAGCGATTAGCTTGCCAATGCCCATCTACACACAAACTAGAATTCGAAATCTAATGACTGACTGCAAGGTGAAAAGGGAACTGTTACCTTTACTGTAAGTATTGATGAGCAATAGGCAAACGTCTTCCTCTGCCGAAAGCATGATCAGAAACCCTTAAAACAGGAGGAGCTTGCCAACGCTTAAATTCTGTTCTCATTAAAGATCGAATCACAACATGGTCAATTTCGCTAGATGGAATTTGAATTTCTTCGACTAATCTTTTTACTGAATTATCAAGCAAATTGTACTCAGGCAATGTGTCTTGATCTTTTTGATTAGGTCTTAATTCTGCTGATGGTGCTCTTTTTATTACATCTAATGGAATAAGTTCTCTTTCGGAGTTTACCTCTAAAACCATATCATAAACTTCGTGCTTTAATAAATCACCTATGGGGCTTAATCCCCCTACCAAATCGCCATATAGTGTTGAATAACCCATCGCTAATTCACTTTTGTTACTCGTATTTATCAACAAAGAATGATTCAAATTACTATAAGCCATAAGTAACATTCCTCTAATCCTGGCTTGCAAATTCTCATTCACTAGGCCAAATCCAAAATCACCTAGGGAGCTCTTAAGAGTCTCGAGAATTTTTTCGTATATCCCTTCTATGGGTAAAACAACAAATTCATTTCCTATATTTTCACTTTGTTTTTTAGCCCAGCTCAAACTGTCTTCTGCATTAAAAGGACCAGGAAGAGATATATTGACAACATTTTCAGCTCCAATCGCTTTTGACACCAGAGCACTGACAAGGGCAGAATCTACACCGCCGCTGAGTCCTACATGAACTTTTTGAAATCCAGATTTTCTAACAAAGTCTTTTATCCCAAGACATATTGCTTTCATTTTTAAAGGGATTTTATCTGCTAACGGTTCTCGATTTACTCTTTCTACATTTATATTGGAATCAAACTCAAACGTATTGATATCCGACTCAAAACCTAAAGCACGAACAGCCAAGCTTTGATCTGGAAGCATTACAAAACTTTGCCCATCATAGATCAATTCATCTTGAGCTCCTACCATGTTGGTGTACACCAAAGGACACTCGAATCTATTAACCACGTTATTTGCAACGGCCATACGCTGACCCCATTTAATGTCTGAAAATGGAGATGCGCTTAAATTTAAAACTAAATCTACGTTCTCTGGAGAAATTTTTAAAAGAGGATTGGCTCCATATATACTTCGTTGTGATCCATTAGAATTTTTCCAACCCCAAATATCCTCACATATGGTCACTAAGATGTTATAGCCTTTCCATTTAAATATATTTTTACTTAAGTCTCCAGCTTCAATATGGCGGGCCTCATCGAAAACATCATAGGTAGGCAGCAACTCCTTATTAAATGTCTTTATGACACTATTTCTCTCTAATAAAATTGCAGAATTATAATAAGGCTTTCCAACGTTAACATTATTTTTTGTAATCCCTCCCACCAAAAGCCGAACACCATTGGGAATGAGGGAGGTTAACCTTGCCATTTCCATCAACTGAAGATCAACGATCTCAGATCTTTCGAGCAAATCCACAGGGTGATACCCAAATAATGAACACTCCGGAAATATAATGAGATCAGTGTCACTGTCTTTACTTAAAATTTTTTCAATGGCTTCTAGATGAAGATCACAATTGTATTTAAAGTTGCCTAAAATAGGATTAATTTGAGCTTGAGCTATTTTCATGCCCTCTTTTACACTCAAACCCTTAGACTTCAAAGAGAAATTCGTTTTTTCCGACCTTTTTTGTGGGAGGACTTAACAGTTTATAATCATTTATTTTTTCCCGAGAACTATAACCTTCATTGTAGCCATGCCAATAAAGAATATCCTCTTCTGGATACTGCCAGCAGAAATATCCCCTGCCAAAATCAAAATCAATGATCCAAAGCCCTTTTGGTATAACACCTAAAGATTTCATTTTTTTATGCCACTCACGAATTTCAGTATTTACATCTTCTTCTATTTTCTCTGTAACCTCGATCTTATGATGATCGATTTTTTCTAACTCCTCGATCAGCGCATCTACTTTTTCAGAATATTTTTTAGTAATATTTTTCAATACCGGCAATAGCTGCTGTGCTGACTTTAAATCAAAATGATCTTTTTTATGAATCTCAACTATAGACACTTCCCACCCCAAAAATTTTTTTATTAATCATGCTATGAACTAGTATGATTCAATCTTCAACAAAGAAAATTTAGTCGGAAAAATTTTACTTTACCTATGAAAATAATTTTGAATTTACTATAACGGCTTTTAATAAACCACACTTGCGTTGCGTTAATTAGAGGAATGTAACCTCTGTTACTTGGCAATTCAATGGATTCTACTCTCCACGATGCTCTTTATTTTTATTTAAATTTTCAAATATATGCATCGAAGCCTGTTCTTCAGAAAAGGCTTTATTTCTTTTTGTGATCTTCAATTTACAAGCGACCAAAGTTTTATTGGATAAAGAAAAATGGATTTCAGTACAATTTACGAGCATGAGATATAAACCCAGCCCGGCTCCCCCATTATCCACTCTCCAATTCGGAGTTTTATCCTTAGCTGCTCGATACAAAGACTGAATCAGGGTTTGCTTTTCTAAGGTTCCAAAGGGGTCTTCGACGATCAACCATAAATACTCGCCGTCAACACCATACCAAAACTTTACGACTTGCGAGGAATCTAAGTTTACTATAGATTTTCTATCCGGAAACTTAGCCTCTCCTGTTTTTTCGCATCTTGGAGCATTATAAAATGCATTCGTTAATAGTTCAGAAGAAATCATCCATGCTATATTTTTAAAACTAGAAAAACATTTCAACTCAGAGGTATATTTTTCGACTAGATCAAAACACTCATGACGATCTTGACTCGACTTCAACTCATATAGGTTTAGCTTTTTAAGATCCACCATTTTTTCTATACTCGGAGATTCACTGGATCCATAAACGCTGATAATTCTTCGAAGATCGTCTTCTACTCTATTCGGATTACAAAAAAATAAATGATTTATCTTTTCACACTTCTTGAACAGCTTGACCTTTTCAAAGGTGTCTTCTTTGCCAGCAATAATGCCAATTATAGGATTAGGTATTTTATCAATATTTTTAACTAATTTTTCATCAACATTTATGACATTTTCAATGTCTAGCAAAATGAAAATTGGCTCTTCTAAATTTTCATATTCCTCTAACGAGGACAACACGTTGACAGGGGATGTGTTTCCATGAATAAGGTTTTGGACGGAATCTTGAACCTCAATCTTATTACCAAAATAAATTAAGTTAACCAAGCATCGACCTCTATCCAAACCCTCTAATTTTTATTTGCAATCAACCCATTTAATTATAAAACATTGAACTAAAAATAATAGGCTTTTACGTTCAAGCTTAGCCATTAGTCCATCCCTTCTTTGACTTGAAAAAACTGACTTCCTACATAGATTAGTATAAATATAATTATCGCTATAATCAGAATATATTTAACAAAGTTTCCAATCGTTAATCCAACATCATCATCGGGCTTTTCGGTACTCGAGAGTTTTCTCTTAGGAACCAAAATTTTTTTTGCTTCTTTTCTTCCATCATCTTTTTTTCGCTTTACTTGAAATCGAATCTCTTTATCTTTTTTCTTATCGCTTCCTACTCCGGATACGCGACCATAATTATTAAATTTACCACTCTTTACTTTAATGCGTTTTTTACCGCCGGTGGCCCAACCGGGAAGCCCCGCTTTGTCCATTGCAATTTCACTTGCTGACCCTTCGCTAGATCCTCCGGAGGATCTTTTTCCTTTAGATGAACGACTCGATAGAAACCGACCCGATCGACTAGACTCCATTCCACCACTTGCAGAACTCCCATCCGCACGATAGGACTTTGGTCCCGATCCTCGACTCGAAGAGGAGGATTTACCAGATTGGTTTTGACTATTTGAGCTATTTCCGTCACTCCCTCTTCCTGAGCCATCGCCTTTAGGTGGTCTTCCGGCTGTAAAAGTAAAGGGTTGAAACGCCTCGCTGCATTCACCATAATTGGCCCCAATTCCCCCACCAACACTAGGCAATTCTCCTGTTTCTAGAATACAAGCTAAATATTCACCAAAATAGTTCTTTGCCCAACTGGCAAACCCTGTATTAAATTGAGACGCTAACCCTAAAATAATAGCCACCACCACGACCAAAACTAGAATATACTCAATAACTGCTTGCCCATTTTGCCGGGCTAAATTCTTATTCTCTATCTTCAACCTCTAAAAAATGTGTGATACCATAACCTTATGTTTAAAGGTCATCCTATGAGTTATCGGAATTTATTAAGTAAAACAAAAGGTCTCATTTTAATATTCTTTATCTTCGTTTTTGGATTAGAAGTCTATTCTGAATCAATAAACGCTCAACCGGATGTTCAACGTTATAAGTCTATTTTAGATAAAAATCCTGAAGACATCAAAGTTAGAAAGGCTTTGGCCAATCTCTACTTTAACCAAAAGATGTGGAAGCAATGTGAAAATTTTCTCGTGGCTTACAAAGAAGACTTAGATCGTAATTCGATTTTCCAGTTAGCAAAGTGCCAACATGAACAAAAAAAGTATTCTGAAGAAGTTAAAACCCTTTTAACTTTATCTCCTGACAAAAAGAAAGACTTAAAAGCTCTCTACTACATAGGACTAGCCTATGCTGATAGCAATCAATATCCTAATGCCATTACTTATTATAAGAAAGCCCTTCAGGTCGACGGCGAATCAAGAGTTGTCTACGAACATTTGTTAGATGTTTTTGAAAAAACAAAAAATATTTATGAACAACGAGTATTGCTTAAAGAAATGATAAAAAAATTCGAATCCGTAGCTCCTTATTATCATAAACTGTGTAGAACCTATTCTGAAGAAGCCTTTGTCGCCGAAACTATTAAAATTTGTTCCACCGCCATTGAAAAGGATCAAAAACATGCTGCTGAAAGTTATGTTTACCTGGCTCAAGCATACATCGACTCTAAACAAAAAGACAAAGCCAAGAAAATTCTTAAAACTGCGACAAAACGTTTTAAAGGCTCAGAGGTTGTCTTTAGAACCATGGGTGAGTTTTTCTTAAACGAAAAAGACTTTCATAGCGCTCTTCGATATTTTAAAACGGCTTTTCGCAACAACGATCATTCAGCTCGATCAGCATTAGGAATGGCAAAAAGTTTATTCTACACAGGTAAATTTGAAGAAGCCTATGGTGCCTTTGAAAAGGCTTGTCGTCTGGATAGAAGCACTTATACAGATTTTAGAACGGCCACCTCGAGGCTTCAGCAAGAAAAAAAGTATGACCTTCATAACAAATATCTTAAAGCCTCCAACCGTTGCCGTATGACTCAACTTAAGTAATGTTTTAAAATGAGACTTCTTTTAATTATTCAGCTCATTCTAGGACTTTTGTGTTAATCTGTCTTTAACTGTCACGTCGATTCTAATACCTTAGCAATAACAAAAAATGAAACATTGTTGTTTGTTTTTCAAATACTTATGTTTTGGCATGAACATGCCGAAATAGGGCCATAACGGGAGAAGGTTATGAAGAAACTAAAAAATAAAATGATGGAAATTATTAAAGATGAAAGCGGTCAAGGAATCTCCGAGTACATTTTACTTGTTGTTGTTGTTGTCGCCATTGCTTTTATTTTTAAAGACAGAATTAAAAGTGCAGTTCAAGCAAAAATCAATGACGTCGGTGGTTCAATTGAAGGATTCTCTGGCGAGTAATTAATTTTAATCAACAGGATTCCAAATGACCACAGAGCTTGTACTACTCCTTGGAATTTATGCCTTTATTCTATTAGGTATTTTTTCAAATGATAATGGGCCTCTTGCGACCTTCAAAAAGTCTGGGCCCCGTTTATCTGCTCGTATTGAACGGGATATTACCATTGGAGATCAATGGAAAGACGGCAGAGATGGTACAGCTTTACAATGGGAGAAATAAAGTGAGGCAAACATGGATGCTAGCAACATTATTTATTTATGGATACCATCTTTAATATTGATCGTCGCCGCCGTTGACGATTTAAAAACTCGAAAAATCCACAATTGGTTAGTCGGCACCTGCTTTCTTGTCGCTACAGTGAGCGTTACTCTTGTCTATGGCTGGCAGGGTTTTACTTCTGGTTTTGTAGCCAGTAGCCTAGCTCTTGCATTAACTCTTCCCCTAGTTCTAGTAAAAGCGCTAGGTGCCGGAGATATGAAAATCATGCTCGCCTTTGCCATGGTTTCTCAATGGCAAATCGTTTTTTGGGTTATTATATATGCGCTTATGTGGGGGGCCGTCTTAGGGTTAATCAAGGCCTTTATTGATAAAAGAGGCTTGC
>JAGRAA010000144.1 GCA_020435185.1 Bdellovibrionales bacterium
AGACTATTTGTGTTGATGTGCTTCAAAATATCCTCATGATTTGCTAATTCTAGCCCCCTCTCTAGGTGGCTAATAACTTTATCGCTGAGCTGTCTAGTTTCTTCGTTCAAGAGTTGGATTTCTTGTGGCATTTCGATCATGTGGATACCTTGTTTATAGGCATCCTTAAAGTGATAATCGTAGAGATCAAGTTGAATACTTTCATTGCGTATGGTCTGTGGGCCTAGACTAGCTCCTTTTCCGTAAGAAGCAGTAGCATCCCAAGGAATAGGTAGAATTACAATTTTTGCATTCTCTAGTTTATGAGGTAAACCAAATAGGCCGTCATCTACATTCAGAGTATGGCTTAAGTCATTCATTTCCATTCCTGTGTTAGGCAAGTTTAATATAGGCAATTACGGCGGTGGCCATAACTCCCAAGAGTATGGTTAATCGATCAAAGTTTTTTTCAATGTAATTTCTAATTGTAGGGCCCCACAAGTAAAGTGAAACACCAAAAATCATAAATCGAAGAGAGCGGCCGAGAAGAGAGCCAAAGACAAAGTCAAAGAGGCTAATTTTTGCAACACCGCTCGCGATGGCAAACACCTTATAGGGAATAGGAGTAAACCCGGCTAAAAAAATTGCTAAAAAGGCATTATCATTAAACTTGTCAATAACGAGCTGAAATTTATCAGGGGCGAATACATAGGTATAAAAAATGTGAGAGGTGGCTTCCCAAAACCAAAAACCAAGGGCATAGCCAATGGCTCCACCAAGTACTGATGTGAGGGTAGCTACAAGAGCAAAGAGTATGGCTTTTTTGGGTTTACTTGCCCCCATGGCTAACAAAAATGGATCTACCGGGACGGGAAAAAAAATTCCTTCTACGGCGGATAATAATCCTAAAAAAACGATGCTATTAGGATGATCTGCCCACTTTAGAGTCCAGTCATAGAGTCTACGCAATTGAAATATTGGGTTTAACGATTTTAATATATCCATTCATCATTTCGCTTTGAATTTTTCATACAGTTTTGAACTCCTTTTTTTAGATATCCGAGCTCAAAATAATGGCGGCAAATTTTTTCTTTATAGTAACTTCTTTTGGAGCATTCGCCTTTATTCTTAGTCTGTCCTTCTAAATCAGCTAAACACTTTTGAAATACACGGCTAGTTTTGTCGTCAGAATTAGTTAAAATCCTACAGTAGCCTGCTTCCCATAATGTGGAATGGTTTTCAATAAGACAGCCAGAAACAGTGACCCCTTCAGCTTCAGTAGTGCTCTTGGTGGGCGAGCTGCAGCTTATTAAAGCCAAGACACTAAAAGAAGCTAAGGCACCCAAAAAAGCCAAACCACTATGTATTAGACAGAATTTGATGTTCACTTTGTGATTCTCCGTTTTCTGAAAATTTATTAAAAAGTCGTCCAAATCGTGATCTAAACTTTTCGCTTTCACTGAGGCTTACAAACAGTGCTGTAAATACAATAGAAATAGGAATAATGGCAAACAAAAGGTTTTGAATCCATTCTCCGCCTTCGATACCTCTTTGAATAGGTAAGGTTGCCAAAACAGCACAAGCCAAACCTCTTGGCCCCATAGCTGTCGTTACCATAGCATCTAATTTTTTATATTTATTAGGCTTATAAAGAAGAAGCACAGCAATGTATCTCGAGGCAAAGATGAGTATGCAAATAAAGAAGGCAATCGCCACAATTTTCCAATCCGAGAATTTAATCAAAATACCCAAATATAAAAAGAAAAACGTTCGTAATAAAAAGGTAATTTCTTTAAGTAATGTAAGATCTGAAAAAGAAACAGGATCTCGAGACAATAAATCCTTCATCCAATCTGGAAGAAGATAGAGGTTGGCCAATACAAAACCCAAAGCTAAAACGCCAATCGCACCGTTTAAGCCAGATAAATCTAAAAGGCCATAAGTGAGTAAAGCCCAGGCTTCTCCGGCAAAAGCTTTAGGGATGAGTTGTGCAAATCTTTTTTTAATAAAGGCCCATATTAAAGCTGAGCAAATTCCCCAAAAGGCGGCAATGAGGGTGTGTGGCCCTAATCCAATGAGTAAATCTGTGGCGGCGAAGGCTCCCTGAGCCATTCCATCTACAACGACTAAAAATATTACTATTGTAAGAACGTCAGTAAAGGCAGATTCAAGAGAGAGTATGGTCTTGGTTTTGTCTTCTAAAGAAAGATATTGAACCATGGGAATGACAATTGCCGAAGAGGTAGATCCTATGCCTATCCCTACTAAAAGGGCAATAGGAAGAGGTTGTAAGGCTATTCCATAAACGGCAATGACACCGACAATAATTGTAAAGATAAATCCCAGGACGGCTAATCCCGCAGCGGGTAGGCTGGAACTCAATAAGTCTTTTGTGCTGAGGTGAAGTCCGCCCTCGTAGAGAATTACAATAAGAGCTAATGTGGAGACGATATCTCCAACTTTTCCAAAATCACTTACATGCAAAATGCCAAGTATTGGACCTAAAATGTATCCACCAATAACAAGAATCAATAGATCAGGAATTTTTGTTTTTGCAAAAAACCAACTTAGTCCATGTCCTAAAAAGAAAAGGCTAGCTAATCCGATAATAGCAATGCTCATAGCGAATATCTTAGAGGGCGATTAACTTTTTGTCCATAGGATGCGTAGCAATGAAAAATTTAATCCTCAAAATAAGTATATCCAGACAAGCCATCTTCATAATGTTTCATAAGAAGTCTGGCTTCGCTTCGTGTTAGATTTCCAAGAGAAATCCCTTCTTCACTACTTCGTCTTATTTTTTCTGTTAATTCTGACTTAAAGTATTCTAAGTAGCTTAAAATTTCTTTTACAGAATCTCCATAGACCACGTGATCAACAGAATAGCCGGACTCATTGATCGAGATGTGCACAGCATCAGTATCTCCAAATAGGTTGTGCAGATCTCCTAAAATTTCTTGATAAGCTCCAGTTAAAAAAACCGCCAAATAATAGGGCTTATTTTTCTTTAGATCATGAACTTCCAAATACTGCTGTCCCTTATCATCTTCAACATCTACATAATTTGTTAATTTTCCATCAGAGTCACACGTCAAGTCGGCTAACACAGCTCTATTTGATGGTTTTTGATGCAATCGATGTATAGGCATGACCGGGAAGACCTGTCCTAAAGCCCAAGAATCTGGCAGAGACTGAAATAAGCTAAAGTTACAATAGTAAGTGTCTGAAAG
>JAGRAA010000145.1 GCA_020435185.1 Bdellovibrionales bacterium
TCATGAAAATATGCAAAGAGCTTGGGCTTTGAATTATTCTTCTATTTGCATCAATGATTACGATGGAGTTTATGGGTTGGCTAGAAGTTTTTTAGATCTTCAGCGGCTAAAGCAAGAGCGCTTTTCCTCTGAAAATAAAAAATCATTGCGTTTAAATTATTCTGTAGAGTTTCATTTGCAACGAGATCATGATCAACCTTTATTGACTCAAAATACAGTGTGTGTGGTCGCAAAAAATAAAATAGGATATCAATCCCTTTGCCAACTCGTTAGTCTTAGTCACAAAGAATCAAAAAAAGAAGCGATATTAAGTTTGGAGCAACTTTTATCGGTTTCGCCAACTGGGCTAGCTGTCATTCAGCCTATGAGAGGTATTGTTCGACAGTATGAAAGCGAGAAAAGAGGTCAGCAAAAAAGTAAACAAGAGGTTCAGCGCTATCATGATTTATCTGATCATTTCAACGGAGCCTTTTATTTGGCTCTGAGTCGACATCTTCACCCCAGTGAAGATTTTGTCCTTAAAAAGGTATTAAGTTTCATTAAAAAATATGGTTTTAAGAGTTTGTGTTGTCAAGATGCCTTTATGCATAGACCTGACCGAAAACCCCTGAGTGACCTTTTACAAGCTATTCGCATCAACAAAACACTTTCTCAAAGTGAGGGGTATTTTTTTCCGAATGGAGAGAGGCATTTACATAGCTTACACTTTTTAGATCAATTGTATTCGCCGTTACCTTGCTATGAACAAAGCCTAATCTATGCAAAAGATCTGAATGAAGAGTGTAGTTTTGACCTTTCCGAGCTTCGTTATCAGTATCCGAAAGAAATGATTCCAAAGTCTTATACCGCTCAGGAGTACTTGGAGAAGCTGGCTTGGGAGGGTGCTCAATGGCGTTATCCTCAAGGAGTAGAAAATAAAGTCAAACATCTAATTCATCATGAATTGCGTCTGATCAAAGATCTTGGTTTTGCGGATTACTTTTTAACCGTGTGGGATATCGTTCGTTGGGCAAGACAACAAAATATTCTTTGTCAGGGCCGTGGTTCTGCAGCGAATTCGGTGGTTTGTTTTGCTTTAGGAATCACTGCCGTTGACCCTCATCGGTTTGATCTTTTATTTGAGCGTTTTATGAGTAAGGAGCGAGGGGACCCTCCAGACATTGATGTGGATTTTGAGCATGAAAGACGCGAGGAGGTGATTCAATATATATATCAACGTTATGGAAGAGAAAAAGCGGCGATGGTCGCCAATGTGATTACTTTTAGAGGAAAAGGAGCTTTGCGTTCGGTGGGCTTGGCTTTAGGGGTCTCTGAAAAAGTTTTATCTAGAGTGAGTCATTTGCGTGGAACAAAATTTTATCGCAGTACGGGGATTGAAAATTTATTATCTAAAACTAAGATGGAGTTGTCAGAAAATTCAAAAGATCAACTCTCTGAGCAAATTCCTTGGAAGCTGTGGATATCTTTAAGCCAAGAGCTTCAGGGTTTTCCTCGACACTTAGGGATTCATTCGGGAGGGTTTATGATTAGTCAGGACTCCATTGACTCTTTAGTTCCTAGAGAGCCCGCCACAATGGAGGGGAGAACAGTTGTTCAGTGGTGTAAAGAAGATATCGAAGGATTGGGTTTTTTTAAAATTGATCTTTTATGTTTAGGGATGCTAACGGCTATTCGAAAAAGTTTTCATATGATTCAGCAGCATTATGGTAAAAACTTAACTCTTTATAATTTGCCAGAGAATGATCAAAAGACTTATCAAATGATTCAACGAGCAGATACCGCTGGGGTTTTTCAAATTGAATCTCGAGCACAAATGTCTATGCTCCCTCGTCTTCGTCCTCGTTGTTTTTATGATCTTGTCATTGAAGTGGCTATTATTCGCCCTGGCCCTATTCAGGGTGGAGTTATCCACCCTTTTCTTCGTCGAAGATATAAACTAGAGCCAGTCACTTATGCTGACCCTCGATTAGAACCGATTTTAAAAAATACCCTAGGCATTCCTATTTTTCAGGAGCAGGCTATGCGTATAGCTATGGTGTTAGGTGATTTCACTCCTGGAGAAGCCAATGAGTTGAGAAAGAATATTGGCGCTTGGAATGTTAAAGAATTTGAACGTAATTTAAACCCTTGGATAGAAAAACTCTGTCGAGGAATGAGAAATAACAATATTGATGAGAAATTTATTGAACTTTTAAAGGGTCAGATGCAAGGGTTTTCAGCTTATGGGTTTCCTGAGTCTCATGCTGTTTCTTTTGCATTGCTGGCCTATGCTTCCAGTTATTTAAAATGTCATTATCCGGCTATTTTTTTTACCGCTCTTTTAAATTCTCAGCCCATGGGTTTTTATCCTCCCTATGAACTACTTCA
The DNA here is from genome assembly GCA_020435185.1 of Bdellovibrionales bacterium. Classification (GTDB taxonomy): domain Bacteria; phylum Bdellovibrionota; class Bdellovibrionia; order Bdellovibrionales; family UBA1609; genus JAGRAA01. Next base: position 2,368 of record JAGRAA010000145.1, read on the forward strand.
GGTGGCGCAAAGAAGTGGAGTAGAGGTTTTGCCAGTTTGTGTGAATAATTCTTTTTCGGATCACACCATTGAAGGGAGTCAAAAGTCGATTCGATTAGGGTTTCGGCTGGTCAATGGATTGAGTCAAGAGGGTGCGGAGCGCTTAACGAGCATGAGAATCAAAAGAGGAGTGTTTAAAAGCAAAGAGGATTTTTTGCAAAGAACACAATTGTACAGATCAGACATTACGGCCTTAGCCGCAGCGGATGCTTTTCGAGTTTTTGGCGTAGAAAGGAAGGAGAGTTTATGGTGGGGAGAGAAAGTGCCGTTGAGTCCTTTTATAGATGTTTTGGAGTCGCCCTTTGAATGGAGAAAAGAATCGTCTTTTGAAAAGATTCAAAGTGATTATGCCAGCTTTAACGCTTCTTTGGGGGAGCATCCAGCGAGTGTTATTAAGCGAGAGCTCTGGAGTTATTTAATTTCACTAAAGCAAATGACTTCCTCTCATCAATTTTCTAAAGTGCAACAGGGGTATTTTATCTATACTTTTGGAATGGTCTTGGCCAAGCAAGCTCCTCCTTCGGCAAAAGGGATGGTTTTTCTGACTCTTGTGGATGAACAAGGTTCTATTAACTTAGTTTTTACTCCGCAGATCTATGAAAGATTTCATCACTTAATTGATGGAGAAGCTTTTTTGTGTGTGTATGGAAAAATGCAAAAAATAGGGTCTGGTCATTCTTTGCTTGTAAAAAAAGTTTTCGAACGACAAATGCAGGCTAAGCAATATGGATACACTCCTAAGGCTGATGAAAAAAGAGTTGAAGGCAAAGAAGATGTTTATCTAAAAAAGCCAAGGGCTTATATGTAAAGTTCTATATACCTAAAAAATTATTGATTTGGAAAACCATTGGAATTAATTGAGTTTTTAAACATATTAGTTAATAAGTATAAATTTAAACTAAAATATTGACGTATGTAAATATATACAGTATTATAATATATACATCTGGGGTTGTGCTTGAAAAAGAAATGGATCATTGAAATAACCAAAGAATGTGAAGAGCAGTTTACTTTAGACATTAAAAACGGCTTTGTAAGCCAAGATGACTTAAGGATTATAAGTAAATGGTATGATCAGATTGAGGATTTTGGCCCAGAATCTCTTGTCAATTCGAGATTTTGGAATGATCACGCTCTTGATGGTAATTGGTGTGGTTTTAGATCTTCGTCCTTTAGTTTTCAAGGACGAATTATTTATAAAGTTTTTAAAAATAAAATTACCGTCAGCATAGTAAAGATTACTTTGGATCACGACTATAAAAGGAAATAAATATGGCAAAAGACCTTAAATTTTTTATTAATAAAAGTCTGAAAACAAAAAACACATCAGGCAATTTAATTAAATCTTTTCGTAAAAGTTTAAATTTAACCCAAGGTGACGTTGTAGAAGCTACTAAAATAAAAAGGCCTAATTTAAGTGCTTTAGAAAATGATAGAATTCCTATGACCAATCACTATGCTGAAATTCTAGCTGTTTGTTTTGGAATTCATCCTAGTACTCTGCTTTATCCAGATGGAGAATTTTCAAAAAATAAAGAGCTTTTAGAAATAGAAAAAAGAGCAAAAAAAATAATAAACAAACGACAAGCTGTTTAATTTTTACGACTTAAAGATAAAGTGGATCTAAATAAAGGGAAAGGAACTCAGTAAAATAGAAAGCTTAAAATAGAGTCCTAGTCTTTGTCTGTAGGAGAGTTTACTCCGCTAGAAAAATTAATGTTCATCCGAAAAGTTAAGATTACATCTCTATAAACTTAGCGTCTTCTTTCCATCCTTTGCTATTAAAGAAATCTTTCAAAATACTGAGTCGGTTGTGTTCGTTAGACCTTAGTTTTTCAATATGATCGGTGTAAAAACGAATGGCCTTTTGATCCCCATGCGCCACAGAGAGACTCAACATAATATAGCTTGTTCTTAAGTCAGTTTCATGATTTTGCAAATATTTATAGGCAAAGTCTTGTGCCTTTGAAAAATCTTTTGTTTTAAAAAAATAATTGGCCAGGCTTCTGTTAAGGTATTCTCCACAAAGAGGTTTATTCTTTTTGATAAAACTATTTATATTCATTGCATGGGTCATATTAAATTTAACACGCCCTTCGAATTCATAACAGCGAGAAGTGTCGTCCGCTAAAGAAGGATATTTTTTGATAGCGCTCTTAAACAAATCGATTTGATTGGTCTCAATGTAAGCAGAAAGCAATAAGTTGAAAGTTTTAGAGTTTGGATTTTTTTGCAAAGAACTTTCTAAAGAGCTAAGGGCGCAACTGTATCTTTCGGCTTTGAGGCAAAATTCTCCCACTAGATCTATGAACTTATTGTTTTCTTGCAGAAAATCGATCAAGGCAAAAAATTTGTCCCACTGAGCATTTTTGTGTAAGTGAAACAAGTAGTTTGAGTAGAATTGTTTTTCTTGGTTAGGTTGATCCACCAATTGAGTGAATATATCAGATGAAAATAAATCAGCTAAAAAGCTTTTTACTTCTTGTTTTTGGGCAAAAGAATAAAAAAGTTGGCTTTGTTTAACTTCGGCGTAAGCATTGAGATCGCTATTGATATTTGCCCCTTGGGCAGCCTTTAGAGCTGTCTCTCTTGAAAAAGCATAGTTGGTTAAAAAATCCTCTGCTGATTTAATATTGGTGTATTTAAGAATTTTTTTAAAGGTTCTGTTTTGAGAAAGTGCATGGAGCTTGTTGTAGTTCACCTTTAACTCTTTTTTGGACCCAATGAGTATGAGTTCGTCATCGGATCGATTGGTGAACACTGATCCATGAGGAAAGACTTGATAAAAAGTGGAGAATATAGATTTTATAACCTCAGGACTCATGTTGTAGAGGTTGAGCCATTGTGCAAAAACACCATTTGGATTTAATTTAGAGTTTACAATTTCAAAATACTCTAAGGTAAATAAATTGGCGACTCCAGTCTGCCAAGAGTGAGAGGGTTGGGAGACAATAATATCAAAGGAGCCTTTACTTTGGGCAAGAGCATAGCGAGCGTCTTCTATTTTTAATTCCAGATTTAACCTAGAGAGAATAGGATGGGTTTTATCTTTGTAGACATATTGGCTGGCTTGGATAATCCCTTCTTCTAGCTCAGAGACAAAGACTTTGTCGAGATCTGTTTGAGTGAGAAAATCTACAGTGTATCCTCCACCGTATCCAACGACAAAAGCATTGTGTGGATTTCTAGAAAAAAGGTAAGGTAGAAAACCTAATAAGCCTTCGTATTTTGGTATGATATCTAAAGCCTCACTGTCATATACAGATTCATTAAGGCCATTTGTTTTTAGTCTCATGATCCGATCAGAATAGGCGCCGTCTTGCTTGTCGTGAGATAGACTAATGATGGCTGTTTTTCCTTCATACAAAAATTTAAAGTCTTCGTGATCTCTACTAAAATATTTTAGCAAATCAGAAAGGCTCCATTGACCGTTCACCTTTTGAAAGTAAGCCGACTTAATAATATTTTTAAAATTTATAGATGAACCACTGCTGGTGGATAAAGACAGCAGTAAAAGAGCCAATAGCGCAAATCCTTTTTTTGCTCTTGATGAGACAAAAACAACTGTTGAAAACAACGTAGATAAAGCAAGTAAACCCACTGCGATTTTAAGGCTTAAAGAAGATCCTAGTAATGGGATAAAATAAAGACCGGTTAGGTATGCTCCAAGAATAGCTCCGAACGTGTTAGCAGAATAAGCAAGGCCAGTGACTCTCGAGGCTTGCTCTTTATTATAGGCGAGAATGCGAATGATCAAGGGTAATAGGCTTCCGAAGACGAAAGTTGAGGGAAGCAAGAATAAAACCGAAAGTATTGTTTTAATAGACAAAACGCTGATGCTTTCACCTAAATAATAGGCCAGCGTATTTGTAAATACAGGGGCCATACTTAACAACGAGCTGGTCATGGGGATGCACAAACAAGAAGCGAATAAAAATATTAACAACAGCTGAGTTCTGTTTTTGATATTTTCAATATATAAAGACAAACTGTAAGAGCCAAAGGCAATACCAAAAAGAAAAATAGACAAAATAATGCCTAGGCCAAAGATGTTGGTGCCGAAAAATATGCCGAGATATTTATTCCAAACCACTTGAGCGGATATAGAGCTAAAGCCGATAACTCCTGATATGGAGAGTAGGAGTAAGTTTTCTTTATGAAAGATTTTTCTGCTAAAGTCTGCTTCCTCTTCATGGGTTAATGGAATGTAATTGTATAGCTTTGATTTTTTTTCTAATAGGTATGAAACCAGCCACACCATAAGGCTGACGATTACGGTAAGAAAAAAGCCATTGAGGATACCAAACTTTGGAATGATCCAAAAGCTTGTAGAAAATGCACCTGCTACAGCTCCGAATGTGTTCAGGGCGTATAAAAAACTAATAGAGCGTCCATACTGTTCGTTATGTTTAGTGCAAATTTGAATCAGCAAGGGTAAAGTTGCTCCCATACACAGTGTGGGGAGAATGAGGAGCGCAAAGACAAATAAAAACTTAATTAGAGTAAAGCTCGCAGAAAAAGAATTTTCTAAAGGCAGATGAGAGAGAATGTTTTGAAAATTCAGAATGGGGTAAAGGGTGATTAAGGCAAAGACCCCAGAGAGTCCTTCCATCATCCCATAAGCATGTATGGGGTTTTTGATTTTCTGCGCATATTTGCCTCCGAAGTAGGAGCCCATAGCTAAGCCGAAAAAGAAAATAGAAAGAACCATGCTTAATGAGCTTGAGGTTGATCCGACTCCTAAAGAGAGTGTTCTTACCCAAAGAGACTCATAGACCAGGCTCGTGGTCCCAGAAAAAAAGAATAAACTATATAAAACTGATTTTTGTATTTTCATGGTTTTTTAATAATCGAGAAATTTGGGGAAGATCAAGGATCTTCCCCAGAAAATAACTACTCGTCAAAAGAGTTCAGAGTAGGTTGTAGGAATTGTAAATTATCTAACGTTGACTCAGGTAGAGAGTCAGTCAACCGAGGCATGGGCCGAGGAGGACGCGGTGGTTCTGGTCTTGGTCCTGGCATAGGCCGTGGTTCTGGTCTAGGCATAGGACGCGGCGGTTCTGGTCTAGGCATAGGACGCGGCAGTTCCGGCATAGGCATAGGACGCGGCGGTTCCGGCATAGGCATAGGACGCGGTGGTTCTGGTCTAGGCATAGGACGCGGTGGTTCCGGCATAGGCATGGGACGCGGTGGTTCTGGTCTAGGCATAGGACGCGGTGGTTCTGGTCTAGGCATAGGACGCGGTGGTTCCGGCATAGGGCGAGGCCTTACATCAGGGACACATCGTTGTCTTCTTGGATCCCAATGGCTTCCAATTCCACATTGCCTTGGTCTATCTCTTCTTACGCAACGTTGTTCTCTTGGATTCCAAACGCTGCCATCTCGACAAAGTCTTTGATTGTCATCTCTCCATACACATCGTTGTCTTCTTGGATCCCAATATCGGCCGACTCCACAAGCGGGAGTGTTTCTCTCACATCTCCTGCCATTCCAAAACTCGTCGCGTCCACATCGAGTGCGATTAGGTACGCAGCGGTCTCTTGCGTAGTCATAATGAGTTCCTATTCGGCAACTGCGATCTCTCCACACAGGGACACACATTCTCAAAACGTAGGAGTATCTCTCTCCGATTCCACAATAGTAACCTGTGGGAAGGCAGCGATCATAGTAGTTGTCCCAGCGTGAGTTAATGGGACATCGTGGATAACCTCTTACAACACATCGATTTAGAAATTGATCATAATATTGGTTGGGTCCACAGTAAGTTCCTCTGGGAGGAGCGGGATAGGGAAGACATCGATTCAACTCAGAATCATAATAAGTGTCTCCAATACAATTTTGTCCGTAAGGGACACAATAGCCCTTTTCGTGATCATAGTAATAGTCACTTGGGCAGGTCGTTCTGTCATCATCAGAGACATCCTCTGGAGAGACTATAATTCTAAATTGACGATAGTTATCGGAGTATCCACTTTCGTCTCCTCGATAGCCGATCTTTGCTATGAACTCATAGGTTCCAGCAGACCATGGAGTTCCTGAAATTTCTATTTCTTCAGTTCTTCGGTTGAACTCATAGGTGATTCCGGGGGGAGTTTCTCCAGAGACAATTCCTCCTTCAATGAGCTCTTCGCGGTCTATTCCGATAGACTCGTGAAAATACTCATTTTCACTGGCCACAAAAATAGGTTCGGTGGTTTTATATTTTGGATAGTAAGCGGATTCATCATCTTTTGAATGATAGCAGACTTGCTCGCTAGCGGTGTTTTGAAAGGCATCTTGTGCCGTGAGAATAAAACACCAACGACCCGTAAATTGAGGTGTTCCGTAAATAAGTAATGACTCAGAGGAGCTGTCTTCTATGTTTAATCCTTGTGGGATTTGAGCAGAGTCATAGTTCCAGGTGATGGGTTCACGATAATCACCTTCTAAGATTGCCTCCGTTTCGGCATATTGCCCAAAAGAAAGATCTAACTCTTGGTTGTCGATTGTGATTTGAAAATTTGCTTCTGGTGTAAGCGTTTGTGCCCATAGGCTTGGATTGAATAAGAGCCAACAAAGGCTCCAAAACAATAAGTATCCCCTCATAGATTTCCCCCTAAATGTTGTTTTGACACGCACATATTAAGCAAACAGTAGGCCAAGCGATCGGAGCCACTTCGTCCTTTTTGAGTGGTCAGAGCCCGATAAATTGCATTTAGTTCTAGTATTGTGGTTCAGCGGGACAAATAAGCCGGTGTCGAAGAGAACCTTGCGGGGTGTTAAAATGCCGATGCTTTTGGTAAATATTTTAAATCAAATACAGAAAATCCGGTTAGGATTCAGTCAAGTCTAAGGAGTCGGGTTTGATAAGCACAGGCTTTGCATAAAGACCAAATATGCGAATTCTTTTTTTTTCTCTTATATATTTATTCATGGGTTTGTCACCGGCTGTGGCCAGTCAATGCATTGAGTATTTAGGTCAACCTCCTCGTGTTGTTCGTCCCATCGATGTGGCCGTGGCCTACAAAAAGGAATTTAGAGCTTCTTATGTTAGGTTAGCCGAAGCTTTCAATCATACCTCGAATAATGTTTTAACATTTATTCATGCTCGTGAAAATGGTGAACCCATTGCTATGATTTACAATGGAAAAATAGCTTTTATCAAGATTCTCGAAGCTCGCGAGAGACTGAAGACCTCTTTATCGCTTTTGGCGATTGAATCAGACTATGCTCCTTCTACGGCACTGACATTAGATTCGTTAAAGTTGCCAAGAGATATTTATGTTTCTTCTCGAGTTTTCTATAATGAGAAGGCTCTTATAGAAAATCCCTTGTATAAATTGGTGCAAGAGGCAAATGATCCTCATCGTCCTCCTGTGCCTTTAAGACCCAATCAATGGAACGATCTTTTTCGTGAATTTATAAGATCGAGCGATCAAATTCATATTAAAGTCCCAGTAGGGATTGTCCCTGTGGAGCCCACTCGTACTCGTTTGTGGATGAGTCGAATGATTTCTCTATTGGGAGGCTTGGCGAGTATAGTTATGGGTCATGTGGTCTATGGAGTGGATCTTAATTTAACCCAGGGTTTTTTCTTTTATGAGATCGCATTACCTTCTATGGCCTATGGTTTGATAGGAGGGACGAGCACCTACCTTACGACACGCTACGTTCTTAAATTTCCTGAAAATTGGTGGCGAGGAATGATGGATCGTCGCTGGCTCAAACAGACCGATCCAGACTTCTTATAGGGGTGATCCTTTTTCATTCTTAGGATAGCGGTTGATTAAATGGCCTTAAATCAGTAACTTTAATTTTTGCACAAATTTTAGGAGAGAAAATGCCTTTTGATTTTACCCAAAGAAAAGCTTTAGTTTGTGGCGCCTCGCAAGGGATTGGTCGGGCGGTATCCCATCTGCTCGCATCAGGAGGTGCACAGGTTACGGTGGTAGCTCGAAGAGAAGATGTTTTGCAAAGTCTTATTCAAGAGCTTCCTGGAGAAGGTCATGATTTTATCGCTGTCGATTTATCGGATACCGAAGAGCTTAAGAATATTTTGACGATTAAAGATATGGATTACGATATATTAGTTTGCAATGCCGGTGGTCCTCCTGCTGGACCCATTAGTACCGCTCATGAAGAAGATTATTTAACGGCTTTTAAAACTCATGTGATTGCAAATTCTATTTTGTTTCAAGCGGTGTTTCCTCATATGAAGCAAAATGAGTTTGGTCGAGTGATTAATATTATTTCGACTTCAGTAAAAGCTCCTATCCCTAACTTAGGAGTCTCTAATACGATCCGTGCCGCCGTGGCGAGTTGGGCAAAAACCTTATCTTTAGAGGTGGGGGAATATAATATTACAGTAAACAACGTATTGCCTGGATATACTGAGACACCAAGACTAGAGGCCTTACTTAAAAAAGCCAGTGAGCGCTCTGGAGAGTCTGTCGAAGAGACGGCTTCTTCTTGGAAGGGTAAGGTTCCTCTTAAAAGATTTGCTAGTGCTGAAGAAGTTGCTCACGGTGTTGTGTTTTTAGCTTCTCAACAGGCCGGTTATATCAGTGGGATTAATCTTCCTGTAGATGGCGGAAGGACGGCTAGCCTATGAAGTTCGACGTTTTCTTTTCAATTTGTCAAACCCCCGTTGACGGTCACACTCCTTCAGAAAGACAAATGTTTCTTAACTTTTTTGATCAAGTGGTGTTAGCCGATGAATTAGGTTACGAAACGGCTTGGGTGGCTGAAACACATTTGTCTTGTCAAATTCAAAAACAAAATCCGGGAGCGGTTATTCCTCAATTTCAAGGTG
>JAGRAA010000146.1:0-2837 GCA_020435185.1 Bdellovibrionales bacterium
GACTAACATAATTCTCTTTTTCAACGGAGACCTTTACCAATTCTCCTGGCTTTCCAAATTCACCAAATTCTTTACTCAGCTCTTCGTCTGATTTTTCAAAGGGAGTTTCTCCTAGCCTGACTTTTTCTTGTTGATCACCTTTATAAAAATAAATAGATGCTTTTTCAGGGTTTGAGGTAACTTTAAAACTTGTTGAACAAGCAATAAATAGAGGTAAAAAAATCAGCCATCCAATGACTTTATAAAATTTCCGTTCCATAGTGACTAAGACTTCGACTTTTTTTCAGAAAAACTTGAATATGAATTTTACAAACACAAGTCAGCACGACTTATGGAGGGGCTGCATAGACCAAAATGGAGGTCGAGAATAATTCCACCATACCACCATTTGGAATAAGTTTAGTTGTAAATCGGTCACCAGAACTTAGTGATAGTGGTCCTGATAGTAATGTTCCTCGACTATCTAAATCAAAATAAAGTGCTGATCCCGGGGCATCGACTAAGCCCGAAGTCCCATAATCATCACCGTGGGATTGCAACAGAACATCCGCAGTAGAACCCGGATAGTCGACCAAATCGGTCCTAAAATATATGGTGGGAGTGCTAAACTTGGTGGCGTCAATGATCACTCGATCCTGATATTTTTGCAAAACACTCCCCTCTGGGTCTTGAGAACTTGCTAATCGATATTGAACTATGGCTGATGATAAGTTTTCTAACTTAACCCAAAGTCCAGCTTTATACAAAATCACTTGTCCGGCACCACAATTAAACTCACACATCATTTTTATACTGTAATGATCTCCATTGTTAATCGAACTAAATCCTACGACTCCCTCGTCTAGAGGGATTCTATTGAGCACAAGACTCGATTGATCAAAACGTGTTTCGGTAGTAGCCACATTGGCCGACTCTTCTTCGTTATACAATGCCATAATCCCTTCAGCACCACCAGAGGTTGACACAATGGTTTCGATCTCCCAAGCATTATAATCTGCAATAGTTTTTAAATGATCCACCTCTCTTTGGAAGCTTATTCTATGATTTATATTTTGATAGCTTTGCAAATTTGTAGAAAATGAGAATCCGGTTGTATCAGTGTGAGAAGCTCCTCCTTTTACTGATAACAATGGAAAATATAACTTTGTCTTTGTCGCATTCACTTGATTGACCAGTAGCTTAGCTCCATGAATAACCAATTGGTCATCTGAAGTGGTTTGAGAAACCCTAATCCTATAAACATCGCTACCAAGATTTGGTGTCGCCGTTACACGAAAACGAGTTACTTCAGAGGTCCCTGCAGGCACCGAAATTGTAGCAATAGCGCTATCAGAAGAATCTACTAAATAAATATTTCTAGATGAAGAATCTATATTCGAACTTAAAATTTCAAATTCGTAGCTCGCCACACCATCATAAGCTGAAGTGTCAAAGGACGTCTGTGATTTTTCAAAAACTTGGCTTGCTAAAGACGAAGAAGAAAGTCTGAGATCAATTAATTCAATGACGACCTGCAAATTAACCTCGCCCAACTTATTTAAATTAGCTTCATTTGAATAAGGGCTAATTGCTCCATTAGAATACTCACCCACAATGACATAAAAATAGGTTTCGCCACCCAAAACAGTAGTATCAAGAAAACTATTGGTCACAACCACTCCAACTTGTCCATATGGTCCGCCACTTTTCTCTGATCTAAGAATTCTATACCCGCTGACTCCGATCATACTGTCCCAATTCAATTGAATCCCACCACTTACATTTGAAGCCAAAAGATTAACAGGTGTAGTATTTAAATTTATGGATGCCTCATTAGATGAAGCCGAAGGAGTATTGATCGTATTCAATGCTTTTACCACATAGAAATATGAGTTCCCCGAAAATACCGAGCCATCTAGATAACTTGTGTTTGCGGCGTTCACAACAGACAACGAGACATAAGGCCCACCCGCAGTATTAGATCTAAAAATTTCATAGTTACTCGATTGAGGTGAAGCCGTCCAATTGAGCAAAACAGAAGATGTGTCTGTGGCATTTGCATATAAATTTACTGGAGATAAAGGAATCAAACTTAAGTTTGCTTCTTCACTGATATCAGATAAAGACATGTTAATCGCTGCTGAATTGACAGACCTATAGCGGTAAAAATAAGTAGTATTCACATCTAAGGTACTGTCGACATAATCAGAACTGACGAGTCCCGTAGCTAAAGTCTCCCAGTAAATTCTATCTACGCTTCGTAGAACTTCGTAGGTGGAAGCTCCAGCGATATCATTCCAATCTATTGACAGACTGGATATCGAGCTCCAGTTAATACTTGGAGCGGTAGTTTGCAATTCATGCTGTATTGAAGCTTCTGACGAAAAAGAAGATTCAAGTTCTCCATTTAAAGCCGTAACAACAAAATAATAGGTCGTACCCAAATTAAGCCCGTTTACTAAAAATCCGCTGTTGCTACTGGTTGTATTAATGGGGAGCGAATAAGATCCAGAAGAAGTAGATTGATAGACGTTATACTTGGAAACACCAGCGACCGCATCCCAAGTTAAAACCACCTCTCCAGAAACATTGTTGCTCTTCGCTTGAATATTTTTAGGCGACAAAGGCGTTATTCCGGGAGTGTATGCCGATGACATAGAGCTCGTTGTGCTGACTGAAGCAAAGTTAGCTACTATTTTATAAAAATAAAGATTCCCATTAAATACACCTGAATCCACAAAACTAGTTGAAGCATACCCACTTGCGACAGCGCTAAAATTTAGGCCATCGGTAGAACGCAATAAATCATAATTGCTAACGCCAACGACTGGGGTCCAACTCAAGGCAATTTGATTGTT
>JAGRAA010000146.1:2885-4861 GCA_020435185.1 Bdellovibrionales bacterium
GAACTATAGGTCTGAGTACCAACTTTTGCATCTACCTTAAAATAATGAACACCATTGGTTAGAGCGGAGAGAGTCGCATTATTTAGGCTTGACCCTAAAATTGTGGCCTTTAAATTCCACGGACCAGTGGCAGAAAGAGACTGATACACTTTGTGATTGGCAGCTCCTTGAACAGGTACCCATGTTAATTGAATTGAACCTGTATTTTCTATTTGCGCGCTTAATCCTTCGGGCGTGTTTGTTCCTGATAAAACCCCTGGCAATGGTCCAGCCCATTGCCCTTGAGTAGAATCACTAAACCGGGCAATCACTTTGTAATAATAACCCACTCCTGGTAGGGCTGTACTATCCGTATACTGACTACTCAATTCAGTAGACAGCAAAGAAAAGCCTGAGAAAGAATTCATCGAGCGATAAACTTGATAATCTTGAACCCCTGCAACATCATCCCAATCTAACTGCAGATCTGATCCGCTGGAAACCAAAGTAAACCCTGAGATATTTGCCTTTCTATAAATGACTATATTTGAACCTGTCGTTTGCTCATCTCCCCAGCCTGCTGAAATATAATATCGGTTTAAACCTTGAACGGAGGCGACCGTACTTAGTGATGTAGCCGCAGTATCGGTTAAATAACTATAGGACCCACCGTCTACCGAACGATAGACATAAAAATTATTGTAATGACTAGGAGAACTCCAAAACAAACCCGCCTCTTGTGATTGTGGATTAGAAACCATCACCAAATTCGTTGGTGCAGAAGGGTTTGTATTCGTCGTAGCACTTTTAATGGCTGACGGGGGACCGACAATATAAGTATTTGACTGTGTATCCTGAACATAAGCTTGAATGTAATAAAAATAAGGCGTCCCTGATACCACCGAACTATCAACATAATTTAAAGTTGTAGTTCCCGAATGAATTAAACTGAACGGACCTTCACGACTTGTTGACCTATATATATCGTACCAAGGATCATTATAAATAAATAGATTTCCACCATTTGGTTTGGTCCACGTCAACTTGATCTCGCTATCTCCTGGACTCAATAAAACCACTGGAGGGTTTGTCCAACGATAAAAAACCGGAAGTGATTCTGCAGTTTCATTGCTTCCCCATGTGGCGCTGACCGAAATTGAAAAATCATAATCCGTTGTCCAATTGCAATAAGTTTTATTTGTCTGTGCAGTAGAATCAATAGAGTTTCTGATCCCACCATTCTCACCTCTTAGAATATTGAACTCCTTAAAATATAAATTTGGCTTCCATGTTAAAGTAATACCAGGAGACCCAGCACAATCAGGATGAGTTTGGTGTGCAGCCAGAAATAAATTTGACGGCGCGCTAGGTGTAGCTCGAACATAAGCTGAAACCATATTAGATTGCGAGCTATCTCCAGAAGGATTACTTCCTTTTACAATATAATAATACAAATTATCGTTTACCACTGACTCATCTATATAAGTCGACGTAGATAAATCCGTTGATATTAAAGCAAATGGTCCTCCGGGTTGGTTTGATCGATAAACTCGATAAACCATGTTTGTTGTGCTCCCTCCCCAAACAAGAGTGACTTCCGCATTCCCAGGATAAGCCGTCAAAGTAGACGAACTCACTGGAGCACTCATTGAAACAGTGATCCCCTGAACACTAGAATTCAAACTCCGACCAGTATTGTTGGAAGCAAAGATGCGGTAGTAATAACTCGCATTTTCATTAATCAAAACATCTTTATAGCTCGTCCCATTTATATTCGACAAAACCACAGAAAATGGTCCGGTCGCATATAATGATCGCTCTACTGTGTAAGTGGGCGTTGGAGAAGCCGATAGGTCAGGAAGCCAATTGACCCCGATACTGCCGTCAAAGTTTTGATTTAAAGTTAGATTCGCGGGAGCCACATCCGAGTGAAAATAGCTGGTGAGATATTGGCAATCTGAGGAGGTCCCCACTTCGTTTATTGTTGATCCGTATAT
>JAGRAA010000147.1 GCA_020435185.1 Bdellovibrionales bacterium
GCCATAAATGCTGTAAGCGGAGTAGAAGATCCTTGATACACATCAGGAGTCCAAGAGTGAAAAGGGAAAATCGAAACCTTAAATGCAAATCCGGCTATAACCAACCCAACTCCCACTAAAAATAATCGACTTGTTGAAGCTAGATTTTGCGCCACGTTTGCAATTTCATGTAAATAAGTTGTTCCCGTGGTTCCATAAATAAAACTTACCCCAAACAGCAATATCGCAGAGGCAAAAGACCCTAAAATAAAATATTTAATGGCTGACTCTTTACTTAGCGTGGTCTCTTTGCTGATAGCCACCAACAAGTAGATACTTAAAGACATCATCTCTATACCCACAAAGGTTAAAATAAGATCATTAGACCAAGACAAGACCATCATGCCTACTGCAGAATTTAAGAGAAGAAAGACATATTCACTAAATAATTTTTCTGAACTACTCGCATGTTCTTTTACAACAAGTAACGTGAGCAATACGATCGAAGATATTACTATAGATGTCCAAGAAGAGATTTCATCAATAACCATAGATTGCGAAAATACGTATTGCCCAGTGCCCTTGTAGGCTCCAGCGAGAATAGACATAATGATGGCCACAAAGCACCCAACCGTGGGCAAAATAATACTAAAAAAGCTACCTGGTTCATTGTTTTTATTGATAACTTTAAAAAATATCGGAAGTAAGCTGGTTAAAAACAATACAATTGCTGGAGAAATTAAAATCAATTCTTTTATAGTGAACGTGAAACTCATTTTAAAATAACCTCTTATCTCTTTGAAACCTGATTCTGATTTTCTATTATTGGCGAAATCGTTAACTCGTAATTGCCTTTACTCTCAACCACCTTCGCAATACTAGACTCTGTCCACATTAAGAAGTGGTTAGGAAACAATCCCATGTAAAAAATAAGAATAACCATAGGAATCATAACTAAAATTTCTCTTTTGTTCATATCGAGACCCTTAGTATCTCCATACTTATCTTTCCATTCAGTTATGATTTCTCCGTATTCTCCAAAAAATACTTTTTTAACAAGCCAAAGCATATAGGCTGCACCTAATACAACTCCAACAACAGCAAAATATGCAAATGACGAATAAGCTTTATAAGTTCCTAAAAGAATTAAAAACTCACCAATAAATCCATTAGTCATAGGCACTGCAATACTCGACAGGGTAACTATTACGAAAAAGATCGCAAAAATAGGAGCCGCTTTTGCCAAACCACCGTATTTTGATATTTCTCTGGAATGAGTTCTTTCATAGATCATACCCACTAATAAGAACAAAGCTCCAGTGCTTATGCCATGATTTAGCATTTGATAAAGCCCACCGGTAATGCCTTGTTTGTTCATAGCAAAAAGACCGATCAATATATAACCCATATGACTCACAGAAGAATATGCAACCAACTTTTTCATATCTGGCTGTACCATCGCGACTAGCGCTCCATAAATAATGCCAATGGTACCCAACAGTAAAAATAACCAAGCCCAGTATTCAGTAGCTTCCGGAAACATCGGTAAAGAAAACCTTAAAAATCCATAAGTCCCCATCTTTAACATAACTCCGGCTAAAATAACCGACCCCGGAGTTGGCGCCTCAACGTGAGCATCTGGTAACCAGGTATGAAACGGAAACGCAGGAACCTTAATGGCAAAGGCTACACAAAAAGCAAAAAACAAAAGTGTTTGAGTACTAAAAAATGTACCCGAAACAAAGGGAATTTGTAGTTTGTAAAAATCTACTAAACTGGCACTCATTGTACCTAACTGACTTTCAGTCATAAACATCATGGCGATAATCGCTAACAACATAAAAACAGAACCTGCCATGGTGTAAATGAAGAATTTAACTGTAGCATAAATTCTTCTTTTTCCTCCCCATATGCCCACCATAAAATACATTGGCACCAAAGAAGCCTCGAAGAACGTATAAAACAAAATGGCATCCATGGCTAAAAATGTTCCTACCATGGTGCTGCTTAATAAAAACAAGGTAATATGAAACCCTTTAACTTTTTCCGTAATAGAGCTCCAGCTTCCCAAAATGATTATAGGAACTAAAAATGTCGAAAGTAGGACCAGCCACAATGAAATCCCATCTATACCGACAAAATAGCTAATGCCCTTACTTTTTACCCATGGGATTTGCTCCACCATCTGGAGTGCTGAAGAAGTTAAATCCAGTGACTTAAGTAACGTTAGGCTAAGAGCGAAGTGAACTAAAGACAAAATTAAAGAGATCATACGCACGTGTTTTACACCAGGAACAATCCAAATAATAAACGCAAACACTAGAGGTAGAAATATAAGTAAACTCAACATGAATTAAGCTCCCCACAAAATAAAACTTAAGGTTACAACAATCCCTGCAGCTATATACATGGCATATTGTTGTAAATTTCCGGTTTGAAATGATTTAAATCCTGCACCTATGCTTTTCGCAAAATCAGAAACCCTATAGGTTAGCTTATCAATAAAATTGACATCGATATAAATCCAAAGACCTTTGCTTATATCAACAAGAGGATTAATGATTTTTGAAAAATAAAATTCATCTACAAAATATTTATTTGAAACAAGATGATACGTTTTAGAGAATTTTTTTGCCCAAACGTCAGGTCGAGTTTTATGGACGAGATAAGAATCATACGCTAAATACGCAAATAATCCTGCTCCCATTACCGAAATCAGCATCAGTAACCACTCTATGTATGAACTTACGTGAGGTAACTCAGCCTCTTTAACCATAGGCTCCAGCCAATGTGAAAAATAATTTCCTGGATGACCCGGTAAAATCTCTCCTATTACATGAGGAATACCCACCCAACCGCCAACTACTGATAACGTTGCTAAAACCATTAAAGGGAAGGTCATACTAATAGGTGATTCATGAGGATGAACGTCAGCTGAAACTCTAGATTCGCCCCAAAATGTTAACGCCATCAAGCGAGTCATATAAAAGGCGGTCATCATCGCAGCAACAACACCAATAAGCCACAACAAAGAGCTTCCTTGAGGACTAGCAAAACTATACCAAAGGATTTCATCTTTACTAAAAAACCCTGCAAATGGTGGCATCCCTATTATAGCCAACCACCCCATTAAAAAGGTAAAGTATGTAATCGGCATTTTTTTTGCCAAACCACCCATTTTTCGTACATCTTGCTCTTCATGCATAGCATGTATAACACTACCAGATCCTAAAAACATGAGCGCTTTAAAAAAGGCATGAGTCATTAAGTGGAACATTCCCGCACCAAAGGCTCCCACTCCAACACCCAAAAACATATAGCCCAATTGGGATACGGTAGAATACGCTAGAATTTTTTTGATATCATTTTGAAAAATACCAATAGATGCTGCAAAAAATGCGGTCAGCGCGCCTGTCCACGCTATAACCATCATCGCATTAGGAGCCAACATGAATAATCCATTTAACCTTACAATCATGTAAACCCCTGCTGTAACCATCGTGGCGGCATGAATAAGAGCAGAAACAGGAGTAGGACCTGCCATCGCGTCGGGAAGCCAAACATAAAGAGGGATTTGAGCCGATTTTCCCATTGCGCCAACAAACAAGAATAAACAAGCTAAAGTAAGGGGTCCACTCCAAAGCATTTCTGATTGTTCTGGCAACCGGCCTAAAATTTCATGAAACTCTAAAGTACCGAAAGTCATAAACAGCAAAAATATTCCTAATAAAAACCCAGCATCACCAATTCTATTAGTGATAAATGCCTTCATCCCAGCCGCGGCCTTTTCAGGATCACTAAACCAAAATCCAATCAGCAGGTACGAGCACAAACCAACGCCTTCCCAACCAACAAACATAATTAATAAGTTACTTCCCAAAACTAAAAGCAACATATTAAAGATAAATAAATTTAAGTAAGCAAAATACTTCGTGGGGCGCTCATCGTGAGACATATAGCCGATACTAAAAATGTGTATCAATGTACCAATGCCTGTGATTATAAGAATCATAATTGAAGAAATTTGATCGACAACGAAAGACACATTAACGCTAAAGTCGCCAACAGCCATCCAGTTATAAAGATTCAACTCAATCCTTCTAGAGGCCTCTTCTAAACCTGACAATTTTAAAAATAATGTTACTGCTCCAATAAAAGAAATAAAAATCGCACCTGAAGCTATCGTTCCGGCAAGTTTATAGTTTTTACTTTTAAATCTAAACCCATTGAGTAAAAAACCCAAAAAGGGGGCAAAAATCACAAGTCCTATCAACAGCTGTTCGTTCATAAACCTATCCTTTTAATTGCTCGAAGAATGAAATATTTACTTCTTTATATTTTTTAAATATAGCCACAGCGATGGCCAGTCCTACCGCAGCCTCAGCGGCGGCAATCGTCATCACAAAAAATGTCATGATTTGACCGTTTATATTTTGGGTATAATAACTAAATGACAAGAAAGATAAATTCACAGCATTTAACATCAACTCAATCCCCATAAGCATAACAATTAAATTTCTTCTCAACAAAACTGTTAGCATTCCTATGCTAAAAATTACGGCTGACAAAAACAGATAATGATTCAGCCCTACCTGCGACAACAACTCCATGTCTAAACTAGGCATGAGTTCCTCCTTTAATTCTCGAAAGCGCTACAGCTCCTATTGCTACTACTAGCAAAATCAAACCTAAGGCCTCAAAAGCGACAATATAATCTGTAAATAACATCTTAGCTAAAGTCATCGTATCCATTTTTGCTTGAGTTTCTGGGCCAGCAGGTACTGTTTCAATAAGTTCTAACGAGTAATTTACAGAAAACGCGACCAAAAACGTTACCCAACCCGCCATCAACAACTTTAACCCGCCAGAAAAAAAGCCCTTTGAAAAAGCTTGATCTTCTTTTTCTAGATTGAAAAGCATCAACACCATAACAAACAAAACCATTACTGCGCCGGCATACACAATCAATTGCACCCATGCTATAAATTGAGCTCCCAAGCTATAAAAAACCGCCGAGAGCCCTACCATGGTTAACACCAAAGAAAAGGCAGACATAATCGGGTTTCTATTTAACAAAACCCCTAGGGCGAAAAAAACTACACCAATTGACAAAATATAAAATAATACATCACTCAACATAACCTTAACTCCAATTCGTTCTCATAATGAACACAACGATCATAGTTAACACTGTATTTCCTAGAGCCCAAGGTAGCATAACCTTCCAGCCCAAGGACATTAGTTGATCATATCTAAATCGAGGCAGCGTCCACCTTACCCAAATAAAGATCCACATAAATAAAGCAATCTTTAAGGTCATAAAACCGAATAAAGCCAAACTCACCGCTACATCAGCCCAGTTGGTGGCCACGCCCATTTCAATAAAAATTGAACTGAGTTGTTCTGGAGAAATGAGTGGCAAATTGTATCCGCCAAAAAAGAAGATCGACATTAGTGCTGAGGCCACTAACATATGACCATATTCGCCAATATAAAACATTAGCATTTTCATTCCGCCATACTCTGTATGGTAACCTGCAACCAATTCACTCTCTGCCTCAGGCAAATCAAAAGGAAGACGGTTTGTTTCAGCAAATGTCGCAGCAAAAAATAAGAGCGCACCCAGAGGCTGATAAAAAATACCCCAATTGGGCAAAAACCCAATGGTCATACTTTCCCCAAAAAACATAAACGTTAGCGGTCCCTTTTGTGCATCTACCATGACATTAAAATCAAACGTATTATAGAGAATTAATACTCCCACTAAAGCTAAACCCATAGCCAATTCATAACTAATGACCTGAGCACTTGCTCTTAAAGCACCCAATAAAGAATACTTACTCGAAGAACCCCATCCTGCCATCAGCAAGGCATAGGCACCTAAAGACGAAACACCTAAAACAAAAACAATTCCTAGTCCCAAATGGTACCCTTGAAACTCAAGAATGTAAGGACCCCAGGTCTTATCAAATAAATTAAAAGCTCCAATTTCCAGAGGAGTAGAAAGGGGAAGTGCTGCAAAAGCTAATGCGCCAGGAATCAATCCCACCACTGGAGCCATATAAAACAATGTGGCTCTAGCTTTAGCCGGAACAAACTCTTCTTTCATTATAAACTTCACTGCATCTGCGAGAAGCTGTGTTAAGCCCAATGGCCCGACTCGGTTTGGACCCAATCTATTTTGAATAAACGCCGAACCCCGTCTCTCTACCCATACCAAAACAGGCACGGCTTGAACCATTATCAAAAAAAGCACTATAAGTTTTATTGCATTAATACTTATTTCTACTAAATCCTGACCCATATATTAATCCCAATCCAATGCTTTAGATTTCACTTCCCAAAATAATCCAAAAATAAAAACCAACAAAAAGATGCCCATGGCCACTAGCGCCTGCAAACCATATCCACTTTCAATAAAATCCCCAAAAGAAACCGCCCATGGATACATGAAAATAATTTCAATATCGAAAAGGATAAAAAGAATAGCTGTTAAATAAAATTTCACAGGAATTTTAGTATTTCCACTAGACTGAGCCGTAACACCACACTCATAAACTTCTTTTTTTGCCTCAGTTTGAACTGGCTTCGGCCCAGCCAAACCAGTTAAAAATACTATTGCGTATCCAAACACAACGACAAAAACCAATAAAAACAGAATTGGCAATAATGCTGTCATTCCAGACCCCTTTTAAATAGCTCGTAGATTATTTTTGAAATGACGGATAGTCGAGTTTTTATTTTAAAAAATGTGATGTTATCGATTGCGTTAAGAACCTAAACTCATTTATAAAAATCAAAACTAAACCTCAATATGTGAGTAAAAATTGAGCACAATGAATATGGATCCTCAAGAACATAAAAATAGCTTTTCCAGTGAGCCTCAAAATCACTTCGAACCCGTTAACGTAACACTTGATGAGGTATTAAAAAATCACACTCATGAAAAATCTATAAATCTGTCTGGATCTGATTCCCTCTTCAGTTTAGCCTTTTTTTTGACCCAGTCCTCTTCTCCCATTGTTAAAAACCAAACAAATTTAGTTATCTTGCCAGATCAAAAATCTGTAGAGAAATTCACCAAAGAAGTGCTCTTCTTTAACCCCGATGCCCGGGTCTTTGCTCTACAAGAGTATGATATGAACGTATACTCGGGGCTTTATCCCAGCAAAAAAATTGTTTCTCGGAGAGTTTCATGGTGTTACAGAGCTCAAAACGCAAAAAAATCTGACATTTTCGTGACAAGCATCACCGGGGCATTACAAAAAACCCTGCCAGTAGACACTCTCTTTGACAATAGTTTTCATTTTCAAAAAGATTCCGATTGGGAGCCGGGCTTTTTAGAGCATTTACAAGAAATTGGCTATCTCTCTACCCCTCTTGTAGAAGATGTCGGACAGGTTGCTGTTCGTGGTGGCATTATTGACATTTTTTCTCCAGCGCATAAATGGCCTATTCGATTGGAATTATTTGGGAACACGATCGAAAGCTTACGCTTTTTCGATCCAGAAACACAACGCACCATCAAAGAATGCTCAAGCTTAGTTGTAATTCCTCCAAGGGAGGTTGTCCTCAACAAAAAACTGCGGCAACCAACGGCCATTGCTTTTACAAATGATCTCAAAACACGAGAGGTTGAACAAAACGAACAAAGTCGATCTTTTTTAAGAGATCTTTCTAAAGGACATTACTTTCAAGAAATAGATTATTTTTTACCCTATCTTTATGATCAACCTACGCTACCCTTGAATCATTTTTTTAACGACTATCGTTGTTGGCACTTTAAACCTCAAGAGATTACCGCCAATGCAGATAATCTAACGAAAGAATTAAAAGATAGCTATATCTCTTCTCAGCAAAATCCTCTTTGTCCAAGGCCAGAATTAATTTTTGCAAATTTAGATTCTTTCAAAAAAAACATTACTCAATCTGTTTATTTCGACAAAGTCATTTTACATGAACACGAAAACGATTTGGATTTTGAGTTCCGAGTTCATTCTCTTCAAGAGTTTCAAAAACAGTCTGCTGTATTCATCAAACAACCTCATGAACACAAAGAATTTATAAAACAAAAATTACACGATTGGATGCGTGATAGCGCCATATTTATTTCGTGCCAGACAGAACATCAATCTCAAAAAATAAAATCGTTACTTGACGATTTAGATATAAAATCTCAAATTGTGGAATCTCATCACTATGAATGGCATACTTGGAAAGATTTAAAAAATCAAAATTCCATTCTCATCTTGCCAAGAGGTTCATTTGAAAGCATGCGCATCCCCTCTGAGCAATTGGTCTTTCTTCGCGATGATGATTTTTTTGGTCACAAATCTCATAATCTTAAAAAAAATACACACAAATCTTTTACCCAAAGTGTTTCCGCATTGAACTTTGGAGATTTAAAGTCGGGCGACTATGTTGTCCACAAACAACACGGGGTGGGCATCTATCAGAATTTAACTTTAATGGGCATTCAGGGAGTAGACGCTGAATTTATACAAATACAGTATAAGGGAAATGATAAACTCTACTTACCCGTCTACAGAATAGGACAAATTCAAAAATACAGTGGTCCCAAAAACCCCCAATTTATAGATAAGTTGGGAGGAACTGGATGGCAAAAAACTCAAACAAAGGTAAAGGCTCACCTCAGAGATCTCGCTTCGGAGCTTTTAAACCTCTACGCTAAAAGATCTCAAACCATTAGACCGCCCTTATCTGACCCAGATAGTGATTACTATGCTTTTGAAAACTCCTTTCCTTTTGACGAAACCAATGATCAACTC
>JAGRAA010000148.1 GCA_020435185.1 Bdellovibrionales bacterium
GAAAGAAGTGGGAGAAAAAGAAAGATTAGAAAATCCATTGATGAGTTATCTTAGAAATAAATTAGGACACATTGATAGTGATGCTTTGACTGCAAATCAAAGCTTTTTGAGGGTTCTAGATATGGTAAGAGAAAAGATCCTTCCTGCTTTAGAGGTTAATACAAAAATAGCAAGTGCAAAAAAGAGACAAAAGGATTTGAGAAAAAATCTTGTTGAGCTTAAAGAGCTTATCCGCGAACAGGGAGGGCTTTCTTACAATAGACGAGTTTTGAAGAAATTGAATGCAGATGGGACAGCCGTAGTGGTCGAAGAGCCTGCAATACTAAAGGATTTTTACTTTACCTTTAACACTCCTAAACGCGTAGACCAAGATAACAATGTGGTCGAAGAAAGTGGTGTTTCAGGTGTTATTAAAGCATCAATGGTGCAGTCTCGAGTGGGCCAGCAGGAGAATGCAGGTCTTGCGAGGCTTTCTCAAGGAGACATAGATTTATACGAAAAATTGATCGCTGAGAAAAAAGCTTTTTCGATCGAAATGAGAGATCAAGATGGAAAAATAATTGGAGGAGGTTGGGGTCCCATTGGAGAGTCTCAATACGAGGGTGAGAGCGTTGCTTATCCCGTTCTATTTGTTAATTTTCGCAATGGCGAAGGAAATAAAGCCACACAAGAGAGAGTTGGGATTCTGTTTGCTCAAGCCATGAAAATCATGTCTATCGATCTATTTGATCGAGCGGGTTTTAAAATGCAAGATTCTGTGATGGTGAGCAATTATACGGCAACAGTAGGGGGAGTATATATCCCGATGTCTTCGTTTTTACGAATGCTTGTTCAGATGAGGTCAGGACAACAGCTTGGTTATGATGATGTTCAATGGCCAGCAAATAATGGATCTATAAATTTAGATTACATTATAGAGCTTCTTGAAAAATAGGCTTTGAATTATGAGAGCTCTTCTCAGTGCTTTAAGAGCTCTTTTGCATGACTTAAGCTTGTTTTGGTGATTTTCTCTCCAGAAATCAATCGGGCAATTTCTTTTACTCGGAGGTCTTCTTTTAACGGAATGACCTCTGTCGTGATTTTTTGTTTCTGTGTACTTTTTTGAATGAGAAAATGGCTGTCTGCGAAGCGAGCCACTTGTGGAAGATGGGTGATGCAGATAACCTGTTGACCTTGACTGATACTTTTCAGTTTTTTACCAACTTTTTCAGCGGTTTCTCCACTAACGCCTGTGTCGACCTCGTCAAATAAATAGGTTCTGGGATAGTCTCCTTTACCACAAGATTTTTTAAGTGCTAAGAGAATGCGGCTCATTTCTCCTCCGCTGGCAACTTTGGCAATAGAAAGAGCTAGGGCATTTTTCCCTTGTTTCACCATAAACTCTACATCTGTAATCCCATTTAAATTTGGTTCTTTTAATTCTTGAATGGAGACAGAAAATTCCACACCCTTCATATTGAGATCCAACAATTCTTTATTAACTAGTTTCAACAGTTTTTGGCTCGATTTATATCTTTTTTCATGAAGCTTTTTTGCCTCTTGATTCAATTGAGACCATTCAGTTTTGAGTTGATTTTTTAGGCGCTCAATATGTTCATCACAATTTTCTATTTTATTAATTTCTTCTTCTAACTCTTGAAGTTTATCGACAATTTGAGAGAGGGATAAGCCGTGTTTCTTTTGGATTTTTTTAAGTTGGCTTAATCTTGACTCAAGATGTTCTAGGTTTTCATCTTCGGCCTGAAAAGAAGCGTTTAAATCTCGCATCTCAAATACTCCTTCTTCGATCAGAGTTTTAGCCTGCTTGAGAATTTCAACCGAAGGTCCAAGTTCAGAATGAAGATTTTGCAGTTGTTGGCCTTGCTGAGTAATTTTATATAGTTTTGCGATGACGGATTCCTCGTGGGTATAAAGACTGTATTCAGCTTCAGCGAAGAAGTCATTGAGAGTCTGTGCATTACGAAGACGTTTAATTCTTAAACTTAAGTCTTCCTCTTCTCCAGGTAGAATTTGTAGATCTTTGATTTCATCTCGTTGAAAACTTAAGAAATCAAGCTTTTGTGCTTGTGAGCTGGCATCACTTAATAGTTCTTGGAGTTCTGTTTGTAAATTTTGAACGTGA
This sequence comes from Bdellovibrionales bacterium, assembly GCA_020435185.1. Classification (GTDB taxonomy): domain Bacteria; phylum Bdellovibrionota; class Bdellovibrionia; order Bdellovibrionales; family UBA1609; genus JAGRAA01. The sequence goes on from JAGRAA010000148.1 coordinate 2,123, forward strand.
TTAAAAAGTCTTTGATACGTATTCTTTTCGTTTTGAAGATCAGCATACTGATCGATCATTTCTAGATGATAGGACTTAGACAAAAGTTGCCTGCTGTCGTGTTGACCGGTCATCTCTATAAGTGGTGCAGAGGGACCAGTGATTTCGAGCAACGGAAAAATTAAATCTCTCAAGTTATTCAACGTAGATAAAACACCATTCAAATAGATTTTCCCTTTTCCGTTGGCGGAGAGAACGCGTCTGACGATGAGTTGGTCATCTTCAGTGGGAATTCCAAATTCTTGAAGCTGAAATTGAATATCGGGACGGGCGTGCAAGTCAAAGAGTCCTTCAATGATAGCCTGAGAAGAGCCTTGTTGAATATCTTCAGACCTAGACTTTGCTCCCATTAAAAGTCCAAGGCTTTTGAGTAAAACTGATTTGCCAGCTCCTGTCTCTCCACTGAGTACGTTGAATCCAGGCGTAAATTCGATTTGAATTTTATCTATGATAGCAAAGTGACTAACATTGAGTTCGAGTAACATTAGGAACGCTCTCCAAATTTTAATTTCTCAGTCAACAAATGAAAGTAATTATGAGAAGGTTTTTTTAATACGTAATGCATCTTAGGGTTTTTTTCTATAGAGACCACATCGTCGCTATTGAGTGTGCCGACATTGATTCCGTCCACAGTAAGTGAAGCGGTTTGAGTTCCTTTGGCAAGATTAAACTTTAATTTATTAGAGTCCGGAAAAATAATAGGTCTGTTCGTTAAACTGTGGGGGCAAATGGGAGTTACCACAAAAGCTTGAACTTCGGGATGCAATATAGGACCTCCCGCAGCCAAGTTATAAGCGGTAGACCCAGTAGGAGTGGAGATGATCAAGCCGTCAGCTTTTACATCACCAACGTCTTGGTTATTCGATACGATATTTAAAAATATTAAATGGCTTCGAGCTCCTCTTTCGATAACCACATCATTGAGAGAGAGTTTATCGACAATGACTTTATTTTTTCTCTTTACTTTCACGCGAATCATCGATCGAGGACGTTCTTCCATTTTTCCGTTAAGAGCCATCTCCAAGGTAGGATAAAGATCAGCGAGACGAGTTTCGGTTAAAAACCCTAGGGAGCCCAAGTTTACACCAAGAATAGGAATCTTACGACCATTGAGCATTCGAATAGCTTCTAGATAAGTCCCATCTCCTCCGATGACTACGACGAGGCATATTTTATTTTTAGAGGAGTAGACTGGAATTTTTTTTCCGTTAAGTTTAAAGCCTCTTTGTGGGTGGCTGACCACTTTTATTTTTCTTTCTTTAAACCATTGCGCAACATTAATCGCTGTAGAAAGAGCAATTTCACTATTTGGTCGATAGACTATAGCCACACAAGATATTTTTTTGCTCACAATAAGCCCTCTCGTCTGAGCAAGGCATTAGGGTCAGGCTCTCGGCCTCTAAATTTTTTGTATAGGTCCATGGGGTCTTCGCTGCCGCCACGACTAAGAATATTATCTCTGAAGCTGCGGGAAACTTCAGTGTTAAAAATACCTTTTTCTTGAAATAACTCAAAAGCATCGGCATCAAGTACTTCAGCCCATTTATAGCTATAGTATCCCGCAGAGTATCCTCCGGCAAAAATATGAGAAAAAGAAACAGACATCACTGCATTAGGTTGTTTGGGCATGAGTCTCATTCGATCAGTGGCTTCTATTTCTACTTTTTCAACATCCTTGAAGTTTGTAGGATCAACAGCATGCCATGCCATATCTAGAAACCCAAAGCTGAGTTGTCGACTAGAATAATAGCCGGACATAAATTGATTAGCCTCTTTAATCTTTAAGATCAGCTCTTGTGGAATATTTTCACCAGACTGATAATGTTTCGCAAATAAATTAAGGGATTCTTCTTCAAGTGTCCAATTCTCAAAAATTTGAGAAGGGAGTTCAACAAAATCCCAGTGCACATTGGCTCCAGATAAACTCTTATAATGACACTGAGAAAGCAATCCATGAAGAGCATGTCCAAACTCATGAAAAAGTGTTCTCACTTCATTAAAGGTCAAAAGCGAAGGAGTTGTAGGGGAAGAGGGAGTAAAATTACAAACAATCCCAATATGTGGCCTTTCTACGTGTCCTTTTTGTAGACCTTGTTCTTTAAAGTTTGTCATCCAGGCGCCAGAACGCTTGCTATCTCTCGGGAAAAAATCAGCGTAGAATAACCCAACAAAACTTTTTGTCGACTTATTATAAACCTCAAAAACTTGAACGTCTTTATGATAGACAGGGTAATCCTTAGAGGGTTGGAAACTCAAATCATAAAGGATTTCAGCATGTTTAAAAACTCCATCAATGACATTCTCTAATTTAAAATAAGGGCGAAGAACTTCATCGTCGAAACTAAATTTTTCTTTTTTTAATTTTTCAATATAATAACCCACATCCCAGGGTTTAAGCTCATCTAATGCGTCAAGATCTCTAGCAAAAGCGGTCAGCTCTTCAAGTTCTTTTTGAGCGGCAGGCAGAGTTTTATTGAGCAGTTGATTCAAAAAGGTCATGACTTTGTCGCTCGACTTTGCCATCCGCTTTTGTAAAACAAAATCGGCATGATTTTTAAATCCAAGCAGTTGAGCTCTTTGAAATCTGAGTCGTACAATTTTAAGCATGACTTCCGAATTATCGAAATCATCTTTATAACATTTGCTGGCCATGGCTTGCCACATTTGTTCACGCAATTCTCTATTAGGGGCATAAGTCATAAACGCTGTATAGCTAGGGCCCTGCAAGTTAAAAATCCAAGTGTTCTCTTTGTTGAATTTCTTTGCTTCTCTTTTTGCAGCTTCGATGGACGATTCAGGAATACCTTTTAGATCATCGGCGTTTGTGATTTCAAGCTGATAGGAGTTAGTCGCTTTAAGAACATTTTCCGAAAAAATGGGAGCTATAGAGGCTAATTCTTGATCAATCTTACGGAGAGAATTTTTTTGCTCTTCATTGAGGAGGGCACCATTTCTCGTAAAGTCTTCGTATGTATTTTTTAATAAGACTTTTTGTTCTTGATTGAGTTTCTTTTGGTCAACGGTATCGTAAACAGTTTTTACTTTTTGAAAAAGGGCTTCGTTCAAAGTGATATCGTTTGAAAATTCAGAAAGAAGCGGACCAATTTCTTTTGCTAGTTCTTGGAGAGTATCGTTGGTGTGCGAACTCATTAGATTATAGAAGACTGTAGTGGGTAAATCTAATGACTCTGATGAAACTTCTAAGGCTTCAATGGTGTTTTCGAAGCTCGGTTTTTCAGTGGATTCAACGATTTTTTTGATCTCCTCCCTGGAAACTTTTAAAGCTTCTTGGATGGCTGGCAAAAAATGCTCGTTTTGAATAACATCAAACGGTGTGGCGTTGTTTTTTAGTTTGGGCGGATTAACAAGTGGGTTATTTTTTAAATCATTCATTAAATCTGGATACCATGAAATGTCTACAAGATCACTCATGAACTGTGTTATTCAGCTACGAATTTTTAATCAATGATATTAAAGGCAGATGCCCTGCCCCCAAACATAACCAAACCATGTCACCGGAACACAGCGACACCAGTATTGGTCTGTCAGCGTATTGCAGGTTCGAACGAGATTTACATTGGCGCAAACCACGGCGTAGCCGTAGTACATTGGAGCGGTTCCATAAGGACATGCGGAGATATAATTTACAGTATTCGGAAGATAGGTCGCTGAGTAAACTTGATAAGTAGTATTTTGCTGTCTAACCAGTCGATTTACGGAGTCGCAGTTGATGGAGGAGGTTTCACAAAACTCACCACGTTGATGGTCATAGGGGCGGTAGGAACCATCGCTATAGGCACAACGGTAACGATTTTGGTTTAAATAACGATCTTGGGGAGTGCTTACTCTGGTCTTAGGAGTATAGTCTGCCTCATTGCCGCAAGATGTCAAAATGATCAACATTAATGGGACTATGACGAGCTTCAGAATTAAAGATTCTTTCATTATGATATTCTCCAAAAATTATATGCTTAGTCATTGCGCAATTTAGTGACTGATGACCTATTAGGCAACCCTTTTTTTTAACAGATGGGGAGTTTAAAAAAATGCCAAAAATTTGCTGAAATCTATTGTTCCCTTGTGGAGACCACGGCAGTATGAGGTTATGAGCATTTCAATTTTTAAATGGATAATGTTACCTCTGTTGAGTTTCTCCATCCCCTCTTATAGACCATTGACCTATAAAAAAGGGGATAGCTCTATGATAGAAGGGGTCTATCAAGGGGGCAAACTGGGCCGAACTCTAGATCTGTTGGCCGTTAGAAAGCGTTTTTACCCAAAATCTAAAATAGAACGCTGGATTTTTGATATTGGCCTTCATAAGGGACATTATCTCGATTCCCCTCCTTTAGTTCATATTGCTTTGGATAGATCTCGAGAGACCTTAACCTTAGACATGAAAAAGGTTAAAATAGAAGATGAGGGAAAGATAGTTCGAGGCCTCTTGAATTCTCAATTTGTAAGTTCAGCGAAGGTGTTTAAAAGTCCTGCTGGTTATGAACTTACGATAGAAGTTAAGTTAAAAAAGCCTATTCAATTGAACGCATTTTTTATGACTCCTAAAAAGAACAGTCGATTGGTGCTCGATCTATCAAAGATGTAATGAAAGATATTTCTAATTTTTTAGCGATTTCTTTGTTGATTCTGTTTGTTTCTATTCCGGGACAAGCTAGGGTCTTCAATTTTTCGTCCGAATCTATTGGTGCCTATTTTAATGCTACTGGCCAGTCCTCCTTATTGGATCGAGATCCTTTTGTAAATTCAAGCGGAGCGAACACTCAGTTTTCAAACAATGGGTTTGAGTATCATCCAGGGTTTGAGTTAGGTGTGGTTTCAATCCTCTCAAAGGGGTTTACGATAACCACAAGTTTGCAAATTCTAAAGTCAGACTTATACCCGAGAAATTTTGTAGGATTTGATTCCGGAGGAACAAAGCTTTTAGATGTGACTTCAAGTGTGTTCGCCCTAAATCCAAAAATTTCTTTTGAATTTGATATGAGCAATAAAGGTACAACAAGAAGCTATATGCATTTTGGCGTCGGGTATGCAGATATAACTATCGATCAAGCTTACACGCTTACGGCAGCAGGGCAGTCGACTTACTCTTTTTCTGCGAGCGAGTATGTAGAAAAACTCAGAACCTATGGATTATCCTATACGGTAGGTTTAGGTTACGAGTTTCTAGCTATTGACAATGTGACCCTAAATTTAGAGGCTGGTTACCGGGTATTGCCTCTAGCTGATCTCACGTATAAAGCGGCGTATAGTGAGTTGTTAACCCAACCGGGGAGTGCACAGGCTGGAGACTCGGCTCTAGATAATAACGGGAAAAAAAGATCTATGGAATTTGGTGGTGGCTATATTGGAGTAGGTTTTCGGTTTTATATCAACACTTTATAAATCAACTCAGCGGGAACTCGGTGTTCGACCTTTTTTTAACCTTAGCATAACGGCCTTACGTTCGCCTTTTTTCAATTTAATGACTTGCTGAGAACTTGCATTATTAAAAGGATTGACGGCCTTAATAACAATACGTGTGTTAGCAGGGATAACATAACCTCTAATAGGAAGGGTTTCTCCTTCTAACCATTTGCCGTTGATATATACCCGACTACGTCCAACTGGTCTTACATCAATGTCTAATTTTGCTGTATCCATAGGGTAAAGAGTGGTTTCAATATTAGACTCATCACCTTGAGATAAATTAATTTGTTCTTTTTGATAAGAAATATATCCAGTTCTTCTGAGTTCTACGTTAAAAGGTTGGCTATTAGGAACATAAATGGTCGCAGGAGTAACGTAACCTGTGTTTTTACCATTGATATAAATTTCAGCTCCAGAAGGGTTGCTTTGAATGTAAAATCTTGCCTGACTAGGAGCCTCTTTTGTTACAGAGGGAGAAACCATTTGAGCATTTTTTTCTTCGCTGGAGTTTTCGGTAGCTTCTATCTGTGGTCCGGTAGTCACTTCAAAAATACCGATTCCAGTAGACTTGTAGAGTGAATTCATTTGATTGGGAGCGATTCGTTTTAGAAAAGGAATTCCTGTTGCAAACAGCATGAGAAACCCAATGACCATAAAAGCGATTTGAGTTTGGCTTGGTCCGCTACGCTTAAACGAAGGACGGGGTGTGCTGCCTTCGGAGTTGTACTGGATACTCGTGGACTTCTTTTGTAGAGGTTTATTCAGGCTAGGTTGTGTTTTTGTAGCGGCAGGATTATTGGGCCTTTTGGGTAAATCCGGATGGCTCTCTTGTGCCATTTTACCTGCGGCATGAGTGAGCTGAATACTTCTTGAAAGTTCTTTTTGCAAAGCGCTGCTATCTAAAGCTGAAGACTCAGTTCCGGTTACTTGAGTTTTGTCTTCATCATCCCCATCTTTGCTAGTGTTGAACCGCGAAAGATCTAGCTTCTCGTGGCTTTCTTCAGGAAGGGAATTGGTTTTCAACATATCCAAAATTTTGTTGCCCTCATCTTTTGGAGCAGCATGAGTATAGGTATGCCCATCATTTACTTTTGGTGGTTGTAGTTGTGCACTTTGTTTTGCATATTGAACAATTTTATTTCTACTTTCTAAAATTTCATCGGCAAATAGAGTCTTTATAGATTTTGCAAAGTCTTGTGGAGCATAGTCAGGAAACTGCCTATTTAAAAATCGACTTAAATCTCTCTGTAAGGCAGCTGCAGTTTGGTAGCGAACATTTCTATCTTTAGTAAGAGCTTTATAGACTATTTGTTCTAAATCTGGGTGTATATTGGGAACATATTCTTTCAAGCTAGGAACTTTACACTCTCTAATTTTTTTCAGTGTATTAATTTCGTTATTAGAAATGAATAGTCTTTCGTTAGCAAGAAGCTCCCATAAAATAATCCCAAGAGAAAAAACATCTGTTCTTAAATCTACAGGATGTCCTTCAGCTTGTTCAGGACTCATATAACCAAACTTACCCTTTAATGTACCTGCACGAGTGTTTTCAATTTGGCTTTCTGCTTTTGCGATCCCAAAATCAACAACCTTCATTTCACCATCATAACTGATCATTATATTTTGTGGGCTGACGTCTCGATGGGTGATGTTCAAGGGCTTACCGGTTTCTGTATCTTGGCATCGGTGTGCGTGATCTAAACCAGCAGCTACTTCTTTAACTATGTATACCACTTGTTCAATTGTGAATTTTACTTTTTGTTTTTTCATTTTGTTAAGGATTTGTCTAAGATTCTTGCCGTCGACAAAATCCATAACCAAGAAAAACTGACCTTTTTCTACACCAAATTCAAAGATGGATACAATATTAGCATGTTTAAGATTCATAACGACTTTGGCTTCGTCTTTAAACATCCTATTGAAATCTTTATTGTCACTGTATTGGGGTAAAATTCTTTTTATTGCAAAAAACTTTCCTATTCCACCTGCGCCTGCAGCTTTTGATAGAAAAACCTCGGCCATTCCACCCATGGCCAGCTTTTCTAGTAAAATGTATTTTCCGAAATACTCAAAGTTTTGTGACACTTATTACACCCTATGCTACTATGAATAATATTCGGAAAAAGACGGAGAAGAGTTAATCTTTTATACATCTTTTTAAGCAAATACGAGGCTAAAATCGAGTTAGACTAGTCTTTTTTGGAGCAATAAATACGAATGAAAGACACCCGAAAGATAATGCAGAGCACTTGAAGTAAGCAGGAGTAGAAATTGAAATGGATAGGACTAACTGGCGGGATTGCCAGTGGAAAATCTACGGTTGCCAAATTTTTTGAGGAATTTAATATTCCGGTTATTGGAGCTGACCAAGTGTCTCATAATTTGACACGAAAAAACCAAGAAGCTTTCAAAGAAATAGTGCGATCTTTTGGGAATCATATTCTATCTG
>JAGRAA010000149.1 GCA_020435185.1 Bdellovibrionales bacterium
CAGATACAAAATCTTCAAGAGAAACTTTACAGTACTTGACCTTCTCTACTTGTTCAGGCTCGATATCGTCTTCGGGAGAGTTGGTTTTTAGTAATGCGTTAATTTTGTCTACGAGATCTTGTTCGTCAAAAGGTTTGGCAATAAATTCATCAGCCCCTAATTCAAAGGCATTTTTTGTCTCAGTGATATGAGAAAATCCTGTCATAAGCATAAATTTAGTGGGGTATTTTTCTTTAGTCCATTTTAATAATTCTACCCCATTGAAGTGAGGCATTTGTATGTCAGAGATAATAAGATCAGGAGAGATTGTTGGTATGAGCTCTCTGGCGACTTTACCATTTGGTGCTTCTAAAACCTCATAGTTGTTGACTTCGAGAGCGGATTTTAAAGCAGCACGAAAAAATTCACTATCTTCTACTAATAAAATTTTATTGCTCATACAAAAACTTTCTGTGAGCGTTGATATTACATTTAGATGATTGAACTTGCTTAACAGATATTGATACAAGAATTATTAACATCTTTTTAACTCTTTCTTTATGATGATATAAACAAAAACCATTTGTCAATAAATTGAAATGTAACTTTATTAAAGTGAGACAGTAGTAGTAGATAAAGAGGCATATATGAAAATATTAATATCTACTTTTTTATTGTGTTTGTTCAGTTCTACTGGCTTTTCTCAGCAGATTTTTGTCAGTGATATCCAACAAACTAAAGTACTGGAGCTTTTTAGCACTCAAGGCTGTAGTAGCTGTCCTCCGGCTCAAGCTTTTGTATCTAGGCTAAAAACAAATAAAGGCCTGTGGAAATCATTTATTCCATTAGTTTTTCATGTTGATTATTGGGACTATTTGGGTTGGAAAGACCCCTATGCCCAAAAGAGGTATTCTTTAAGACAACGAAGATATGTAAGCGAATTAGGACTAAATGGTGGCTATACTCCTATGTTTGTACTCAATCGATATACAGGATCCTCCCTATCATTAGCAAAAATTAAAGAGCGAGGGGCAGAAGTAGGTGTGTTGCGAGTGAAAAAACAGGATAAGAACTATCATGTTGAATTCAAACCAAAAGGAGATCAGGGAAATGGTTTTAAATTAAATTATGCGTTCATTGCCAATAATGTAGCTACAAAAGTCACGGCTGGAGAAAATAAAGGGGAGCTATTGAGACATGATTTTTTAGTTCTGGAGAGTGGAGTTGAAACATTTGCGAAGATAAAAAAGACATACTCTTTTAACGGAAAAATCGAGGAACCTAAATTTCCTAAATCTACCAGTAGGGCCATTGTCTTTTGGGTAACCAGAGTAAACTCTCAAGTTCCTATTCAGGCAACTGGAGGATACTATAAGGATTAAATCATAAGATCATAAATGATCTTTAAGGAAGCAATAAATAAGGTCAATTTGTAAATAATGTGGAATGTTTTATCGTTTATCTTTTTTAATATTTTCACTCCGACGTGTGTTCCTATAAAGACCCCAAGGGCCATGCCGAGTATTAGTTGTGAATGGGCAAAGTAATTGAAGGACAAGTATAAAAATGCGGGAATTTTTAAGATGTGTCCGAGAGCTTGGACGGCTGCTTTAGTCGCTATGATTTGTTCTTTTTTCCAGTCGCTTCGAATAAAGAAACTGGCTTGCAATGGTCCTGTTGCCCCAACCACTGGATTTAACAATCCGACAAAAAAAGCCAATAGCCCAAATCCCCATAAAGGAAGTCGGAGTTCGGGGAGTTTTTTAGGCTTTATCAACACATACCAAATAAGAGCAACAACCAACAAAAGTGCCCACTCTTGTTGCCCAATATGTTTGAGAGCGGCGGTGGCAATGAAAGTGCCAGCAGGCAAACCAACGAGATACCATTTAAAGACTGGCCAAATAATATCCTTCTTTAAGGCTAGTGATCGAGTAGAGTTTGAAATAAGCTGTACTGCTCCGTGAATGGGAATCAGTTGGTTATAAGGAAGAAACAGAGTCATTATTGAGAGCAAAGTGACTCCGCCAGCCATTCCGATTACGGCCGAAATAATTGAGGTCGCAAAGGCCGACAGGGTTAGGGCGATAAGGTCAAAGATGTCAGTCTCCTCATTTTATAACCATTAAAGTATATTATTAATTATCTGCTCGCTCCACATTGGTTGGAGTAAGCACATAACAACAATAACAAAAAGGCTTTTTGCATGTCAGGCTTTTGTCTGTTGACGGTTGATATTTTTTTCGGTGAGTCATTAGGAGGGTAGAGTTTAACTCTTGTTTCGCTGTTATCATCAACTATCACAATTTGATTAAGGGAAATGGTTCCAAAGTCAGGGTGAAAAAACTGATCTTCATAGTGTTGCCAAAGAGCAGGATCGATATTTTCAACCTGCTCGCAGTTTTCGACTGCTTCTGAAGGGTTTTGCCCCGAAACATTGATGAAACCATAGGTGTCATTGTTGAGTTGGCAAAAGGTTGAAGCCTTTTGCAGTTGTTGGAGAATAATCTCAGGGTCAGCTTGGGCTTGAGAAATTATAGTGTTATCTGCATAAGTCACCTGAGCGAAAGAAATTAAAAATAAGTTGAGAATGTACAAGATAGATTTCATGTTTACCATCCTTAAGGGTTTTTTGGGATTCTATCAGAACTGGTAAGCTATTGAAATACCTGAGGAAAACATTACATTTAAGAACATTTTTTGTCACTTTAAGGCCTGAAATTAAATTTCAGGCCAAAAATATAGAGTAAATTAACGTAATGGAGGTGAGCTCATGGTTTTTCCTAAAGAAGAAAATCCAAATTCACGAACAAGATTCTTTGCAAATTGAACAAAGTCCAATTCTGGATTTAAAAGCCCTTCTCTTGGGTTTCTGTAAACTCTATTGGCCTCTTCAATCACCCAGTATGGAGTCACTATTCCGTAATAGTCTCCAGCATATTTGCCACTCGCTCTAATGCCACGGGCACCGGATGTACCGATCCATGTTTGCATAGGATAAGGAAGGTGACTTCTAGGAATAGAATTCATTTCCCATTTATAATCAGAAGGAGACTGCCCTAATTGGTGGGCCATCTCAGAGAAATGAGATTCAAAGCTATGTCTGTCATATTCAAGAGATATGAAGTTTATATTTTCTAAGTGGTTATCGTTTAAATATGAATATAGATCAGAAGAAGAATGTTTTCCCAGGGTGACTATTAATTTGGGATACAGCTTTATGGCCTTTGCAAAAACTTTATTTCTCCATGGTCTTAATAGCTCTCTTACTTTATCCCATTCTGCTTCGGTGGCATCGGTCATATCAAAGGGAACCGTTTTTATGATAAGGTAATTTTCTTTAACACCAAGCTGGCTCATTAGTCCTTGAAGATACTGGCCATTTTCTCCAGTCAAAGCTCGTGCCGTGTAGAGATCATCATAATCTTTGTCACTGGGGTCCGCAAAAATTAAAACTTCTGGGTTTTCTGTAGTTCCCCGGTGATAAGCAAATGATCCATGCTTTGGAGTATTTTTTACGACATAGGCGTCGATGCCATCTGATTCAAACTTCATTCCAGGCTTAGTTTGAAAAACCTTATCTTCAGGTACAGAGTTAAATAATGCTGCCCACTCTTTGCCAGGTCCTCGATCAAATTGATTTATGGTTTTTGGCGGATTCCAGGGTTGAGAATTAAAGAAAAATTCGCGGCCTTCAGCTGGAGTTCCATTCTTTGCATTATTGACCTGAGTACGATTAAAGTAAGGTTTCTCTCTTCCTCCAAAGACTATGATTTGCTGTCCATTTCTACTGGCCAAAGAAGAGTTTACGATAACAGCTTTAGATTTTCCTAAAGGAAAATCTTTTACTGGAATAGGAGGTTTAGCATTAAAGTTGAAACTAGAAGCGCTATGATATTTTTTTAACTGATTTACTTCACCATCGTCAGTGGAGTAAAACTCCCATCCGTCTTCTTCAAAATCTAATAGTTTCGCTAGGTTTTCTTTAAAATTATTAGAGAGACTTGGAGAGAGAGAGCCAGGGTGTCTCACTTGGATAATTCGAATATCAGAGTTTATAATCTGTCCGTCGTTTAAACGTAGTCCTTTAAGCGATTTTTTTCCATTTACCTTAGC
>JAGRAA010000150.1 GCA_020435185.1 Bdellovibrionales bacterium
ACATGCGTTTTTCAGCAGGTCTTAACTTCGTCAAGCCCTGCACAAAGCCGAACTGCGCGTGAAACAGTAAGAACTTGCTGGACGGATTATAATTCTCCAGTAAGTACCCGCCTCCCCAACATAAGACTAAGTAATGATTCACATGATGATTCCTACAGAGAAGAAGACGATAACCATTCTCAAACTGGCATCCTAGAAAAAACCAAGACCAAAACTAAAAAGCCCTCTCTTTATAAGGTCATTTTATTGAATGACGACTACACCCCCATGGATTTTGTTATTTTAGTTCTTATGAAATTTTTTAAAAAATCAGAACAAGAAGCCACTCAAATCATGTTAAATGTGCATCAAAAAGGATCTGGGCTAGCTGGAGTCTTTCCTTTTGAAGTTGCCGAAACAAAAGTTTACCAGGTCAATGGTCTAGCTAAAAACCAAAAATATCCCCTTAAATGCATATTAGAAAAAGAATAGAGACAATAAAACCTTGCCTCACCCTACTTGACAATTTTTAATACGACATCATCTTTAGATGAGTAACTCTGCGGATTACTCTTTTAAAGCCTGGATGAATTGAGTTAGATATAATTTAAGCTGACGATTTAAACAGTGAAAAAGACTTACAAAAAATGTTAGAATAAAGACAGAGGCTATAGGCAGAGCCTCAACCGTTCACAGGAGGGTCAAATTGCTAAACGCTCATTTAGAACAATCTTTAAATTTAGCCGTTAACATTGCAAAAAAAGGACAGCACGAATTCGTAACCTTAGAGCATATTCTTTTAGCGCTCACTGAAAATCAAGAAGCCGAAGAAATTCTAAGAGCTCTAGGGGCCGACCTCTCCTTACTTAAGAAACAACTTACTGAATTTATTGAAAAGACTTATCAAAATTCGGCACCCATCGCTCTCTCTGATAATAGTCAAAAAAATTCTCCAGCTCCCACGGCCCCTCCCAATAAATGGAAGCCTGAATTTACTATTGGCTTTCAAAGACTGTTGCAAAGAGCCGCAATTCAGGTTCAAAGCAGTGGACGAACAGAGGTTAACGCAGCCAGCGTTCTTATTGCTTTATTTAACGAAACCGAAAGTCATGCTCTCTATTTTTTAACTCAACAAGGAATCACTCAATTTGATATTATCCAATATGTTTCTCATGGCATCACGAAAGACGAACCGACGAGTTTAACTGGCCAGCTGGAGAAGGAAAGTGATGATGACTCAGATCTAGAAATTGACGGCCTTGAAAAAGATGACGACTCAGCAGCCAAAGGAAATCCTCTTAAATCTTTTACCATTCTCTTAAATGAAAAGGCTCGAAAAAATCTAATAGATCCTCTCATTGGCAGAGAAAATGAAGTCAACAGAGTGATCCAGGTTCTCGCTCGAAGAACAAAAAACAATCCACTTCTAGTGGGAGAGCCTGGAGTCGGAAAAACAGCCATTGCCGACGGTTTAAAAAAAAAATTGTCGATGGAGATGTCCCTCAGAGATTGAGAGCCGCAGAAGTCTATTCATTAGATATGGGAAGCCTTTTAGCAGGAACAAAATATAGAGGAGATTTCGAGGCTCGATTTAAGGCAGTGCTAAAGGCACTTAAAAAAAGAGCGAATCCTATCCTTTTTATTGACGAAATCCATACTGTCGTTGGAGCCGGAAGCACTTCTGGCGGATCTATGGATGCGAGCAATTTACTTAAACCTGTTTTAAGCGACGGAGGATTAAGCTGTTTCGGAAGTACCACTTACAAAGAATTTAGAAATCATTTTGAAAAAGACAGAGCCCTCTCTAGGAGGTTTCAAAAGATAGACATTGCCGAACCCTCAGAAGAAGAAGCTATTAAAATACTAGAAGGGCTGAAAAAAACATATGAAGATTTTCACGGGGTTCGCTATACAAAATCAGCACTAGTCACTGCCGTAGAGTTATCAAAAAAATATCTTCATGGAAAACATTTGCCAGACAAAGCCATCGACGTCATAGATGAAGCCGGAGCAAAAGCTAGATTAAAAAGCAAAAACGACAAAACTCTTCGTATTGGCTCCACAGAGGTTGAAGAAATTATCGCTCACATGGCACAGATCCCTACTCAAACAGTATCTTCTAGCGATCGCAATCAGCTTAAAATGCTCAATGAAAACATTAAATCTAAAGTCTTCGGACAAGATGGAGCCATTGACAAACTTGTAACCTCCATCAAATTGGCCCGATCAGGTATAGGAAAAGAAGACAAACCTGTAGGGTCTTACCTCTTTGCAGGACCAACTGGTGTTGGTAAAACGGAGGTCGCTAAACAACTCGCACAGTTTCTTGGAATTGAGTTTCTCCGATTTGATATGAGTGAGTACATGGAAAAACATTCTGTTTCAAGATTAGTCGGAGCTCCTCCCGGATATGTCGGCTATGAAGAGGGTGGTCTGCTCACCGAAGCTTTGATCAAGAAACCCTACTCCGTCGTCCTCATGGATGAAATAGAAAAGGCCCACCCAGATTTAACAAATATTCTATTACAAGTGATGGACAACGGTAAGCTGACTGACTCCAATGGAAAAGTTGCAGATTTTACCAATGCCATCGTCATAATGACGAGCAACGCAGGGGCCTTCGAAGCCAGTAAATCAAGCTTAGGCATCCAAACCACATCTGCAGGCAGTCGCTCGATTGATGCTATCAAAAGACAATTTAAACCTGAATTCTTAAATAGACTCGACGCCATTGTTGAGTTTGAAGAGCTGCAAAAGCCTCGCCTTATCCAGGTTATTGAGAAATTCATAGACGAACTCAATTCTCAGCTTAAAAAGAAAAATATCTACGTCAAAGTAGATGATCAAGTTAAAGAATTTTTATTTGAAAAAGGACACAACCCTGCTTACGGAGCTCGACCCTTTGCAAGAACTGTCGACGATTACATTAAAAAGCCACTAGTAGACGACATTTTATTTGGACCTCTAGCGAAAGGCGGTGACGTCAGCGTCGTCGTTGAGAATTCTGAATTAAAATTTAAGTACGACCACTAGTAGTTTTGCGACAGCCTCTATTAGTGGTTTACGCCATTAGCTATGCGCATTTGATATTGATTATGAAAGTTAATTGCATCAGCTAAGATCAAAAAAGCTTTATCTAGAACTTTCTCAGGTTGTCTTTTTAAAATTTTTCTCATTTTTTGATTAGAGGACAAATACTTCAACATATCTTCAAAATCTGTATCACTAATCCATTTGATATTGTCTGACCACTGAACATTTAATTTATCTGGTGGACTCAACGCATATCCATAATTCTCTTCCACAAACCCCTGATCCTGACTCTCTTTTTTCTGTGATTGTTTATAAGGGTCTATAACAAAATGACTTTTTACTCCTGAAAACTGTGTGGACTCTCCATTCGGTAAAAAATAATATCCCGTGGTTAACTTTAAAGCTCCACTCACAGAGGAATTACCTAAAAACTGACTAGCCATATCCACTGTTTGCACTGTTCCCTTTCCAAAGGTTTGCTCTGAGCCAACAACAATTCCTCGATTTAAAGACTTAAGTGAACCCGCTAAAATCTCTGAAGCACTCGCTGAACTTCTGTTCGTTAAAACCACTACTGGCTTGTTAAAATACGAGATATTATCGTCGTCATTATAAAACTTAATCCCTTGCTGAGCTGTCGTATATTCCATAACCACAGGCCCACTGGGAATAAAAAATCCTACAATTTTAACAACTTCTTGTAAAACTCCACCGAGATTTCCTCTTAAATCGATAACAAGTCCGTCAACCTTGTTTTTGTTAAACTCTTTCAAAGCTGCAAAAAACTCATCACTGACACTAGCTACTCCATTTTGCTGAACATAAAATTGAGAAAAAGAAATACTCGCCACCTTATAGCCATTTACATATTTAATCATTTTAGTCATTAGACTCTGATTGTTTTTAACACGCCCTCTTCTTGCATACAGTCGAATTTTCTTAGTCTCTCTTTCTACAATTAACTGAGCATAGGAATTTGGCTCACCACCTAGGACTCCACTTAAATCAGATTGGTCCAACTCTGTAAGTGGTTGTCCATCAGCTCTTACAATTACGTCTCCTTTTTTCAGCACTTTTTGTCTTTCCGCCGGCCCATTTTTTACCAAATCTAAAATTTTATACCCATGAAAAACTTCTTTTACCAATATCCCTAAACCCACAAAGGAACTCTTCAACCATCTCGATTTGTTTAAGAAATTTTTATTCATAAAATAATCACTATGTGGGTCTAAAGCATTTACAAGAGATTTAACAACCATTCCCTCAGAGTCGAACAACAGGCTCTTTGACTGCTTAATAAGCTCACGCCTTAACCCCCTTATCGTTGTCTTCACGGCGTAATCCCAATTTTGCTCGTAATTCAAACCATCTTCTGAAAGATGAGATATAAAGTTAGGTATCTTGAGGTTTTTATCCTCTTGATTATCTGGGAATTTCTCAGGCAAAACACTATTCTTAGAGAGCCTTGTTATACTTTTAGAATCTAAATTCTCTAAAACATTAAATGTCTGGATATAGGCTTGCTCAGCTTGATCTACAAGTTCATATAAAGAACCACAAAAACTTCTTGCCGTGTCTGCACCCAAAAAGCGATTTACCTGATCTTCGGTCAAATTAATTTGGTAGGGATCAATAAGAGTCAAAAAATTCTTCTTCACCCTCTTTCTAAAAGCAGCATCATTCATAAAATCATTGGGGTGAGAGAGAGCCGTCACATGACTTTGTTCTAATTTATAGAGAATCTGATTAAGGTTCTGACAAGACCCGTACTCTGAAGGATTATCCTCTGTCCATTGTAGATTCAAAAATGCAATGAAAAACAATACAAAAATTAAAACTCGAAATGCCTTCAAAAACGTCCCCTTTTATTGAACCTTGAATTCCTACAACCATTGATTTTCAACCAGTCGCTATTTTCATGATTTCAATAAATATGCCCGAATTTCTAAGGCTAAGTATAAATAAACAAGAGATCAAACCCCTGTGACATTTTTGGCGTCAGAAGATTTAAACAAACCTGAATAAAATTCAAACTCCCACGGACTTATGAATATAATTTGTTTGATCGCGATCGAGACCCAATTCAGGGTCAAAGCTATCTGGAGACGAAGACATTAAGGCTCTCAACAAGTCAGGAGACAGATTGTCCCAATGACTACTATCTAAGTATAAACCCTTGTCAACGCATGGAAAGATATCGTCAAAGGTTTTAACCATACCATTCCCCATTCGTCGAAAGACATCTTTTCTCTTAATTTGCTCCGGCCTCTCATATCCCATTGCTCCTAAGAGCTCCACAAAGGCATGAACGGTTTCAGAGTGAAATCTAGAAACACGCAGCTCCTTTGTGGGGACATGAAGTCCTCTCGCTAGCTGAGGGTTTGTTGTGGCCACTCCCGCAGGACATCTATTGGTATTACAAG
>JAGRAA010000151.1 GCA_020435185.1 Bdellovibrionales bacterium
CTGAATAAGCTCTAAAGGAGTTTCCTGTTCAAACACGCAAGTAGCATCTACAGATTTTAAATGTGACAAAATTTCTGCACGATCCATTTCTGGTTGAATGGGTCTCTCTGGCCCTTTCAATTTTTTTACACTGGTGTCAGAATTTATTCCGACGATCAAAAGATCACCTTGTTTTTTTGCTTCGGCAAGATAACGAATGTGTCCGATATGAAGCAAATCAAAACAACCATTCGTAAAAACTACTTTTTTTTGCGTTCGCGCTTTGTCTAGCCAATTTTTAAGATCAGACCATTCTCGAACCTTATAGAACCTCATAGAGTATTCTTTTGCTCATACAATCTAAGACCAGATAATTTACCGGCAATATCCACTCTAAAAATTAAAGAAATTAAAGGGAGAACCACAAACCCCGTAACCATTACCCAAAATGCTCGGAATAAAACCTTAACTGGGTAAATCGAGCTATTTTGTTGTTCTTCACTCCCCAATTGATAATCAAAAGTCCATTCACCAAGACTTCTTCCAAAAAAGCTTCTCGCAATAATCATATACATCTGGAATACAGCTAAATACAAAATACCCATACTAATCTGAGTAGCAAAATCATGGCGAGAGCTAAACCATACCGACGCTAAATCGACTTTGGTAATCCACAAAAGACTTAACAGAAAAACCAAAGCAATCGCCATAACCACTAAAGTATCCATAAACAACGAGCGTAAGCTTACACAAGTTTCAGACCATTTAGAAACAGCCGGAGAATTGTGCCCTCCTCTTCTTACAGGAGCCTCCATTGGCTTTTCTTTATCTTGCTTTATAAATAAATCCGACTGAGGAGGAATCATTGGTGAACGTGGCACTTCAACTTCCATAGCTTTAAAAGCGTCACTTTCAACTCTATTTCCAAGCTCAGGCTCTTTATGCCATAACGTCTGTTCAGTCCTTGGAAACGTGTTACTCAACTCCACCTGAGACTGCACAAATTGGCGGGCTTGAACCTCTTTCTCTTTAATACTTTCAGCAACTACCGATTTTCTAGGTTCAGCCAAAGAAGACAATAAATCTTCGTATGTGGTTGAGTGTTCTTTTAATGTATCTTTTTGAAAACTAAGTAACTTTTCAGGAGGTTTAACAGGAGGCTCCTGATTAAGTTCTCTTTCCACTAAATTTGATTGCCGAACACTTTCTCTTAAATTTAATGGTTTTTTATGAAAACCAAGCCCTTCACTTAAAGGCTTTAATTCAAAATCATCAAACGAATCCATCACATCTCCTTATTTCAGGATCATTTCATACTTTATGATGCTAATGAGGGCGACGCAAGCCGTTTCAACTCTAAGAACCTGTGAACCAAAGCTTAAAGAAGGGATGTTATGCTTCTCTAAGTACCGGCACTCTTGATCAGAGAATCCCCCTTCGCTCCCCACAATCAGGGCGACTTCTCTGAAATTCTGACTATTTACCTCTTGCAGATAAGACTTCACCGATTTTTGGCTATGCCCCTCATAAAAGAATAGACTCAAGCATGACGTCTCTTGGTTAATTTGATTCACCATATTTTCAAAAGAAACAGCCTTATTTATAGGCATTAGTTCGCCACGCCCACATTGCTGTGTCGCAGAAACTACAATTTTATTCCACCGTTCAAATTTGTTCTCTGAGACCTTTTTGGGATGGGAGACAAAACTATAATCAGAAAAAAAAGGCGTGATTTTTGAAACTCCTAATTCCACAGCCTTTTCCACAACGTTATCCATAGTCGCCCACTTCGAAAAGGCCAAATAAAGATGAATAGGAGGATTGGGCAATGGTTCTATTTCGCGCTCTTCTATAATTTTGGCCACACCTTCTCTTTTGGTAACCTTCAGCACTTCCACAAAATAAGCTTTACCAGGAACAAGGAGTTCGAACTTCGCTCCCTCCGTCATCCTACAAACTTTAAAAATATGATGATACTCATCTCCAGAAATAACCACTTGATCGGGCTGAATAAACTCTTGAGGAATCCAATATCTTCTCATAACTAACCCTTAGCAGGACCTCTTGAAACCAAATAACCCACCCACTCTCCTTGCTGAACTCGAGAAAGAATCTGCAACTGGGAGGACTTGATAAATTGATTATTAAAAAGATCTTCTCTCTCTTCCAATATCCCGGTGAGAATTAAAAATCCATTTTCTTTAGTAGTTCTCAAGAGATCTTCTCTTAACTGAACTAAAACTCCATCAATAATATTCGCCACAACAAGATCAAATTCACTTTCTACTTCTTGAATTTGAATCTCATGCACAAGAACATCTCGTTGATTCAATTCACAATTTTCACGAGCGACTTGCCGAGCCATTTTATCAATTTCAGTGGCTTCTATATGTCCCACTCCTAATAACGAAGCGTAAATGGCTAACAATCCAGATCCCGTACCCACATCCATCATAGAGGCTACTGAATGGCCCTCCAGAACTTTTTCGATCAGCTGACAAGCTATTTGAGTGGTATCATGAGTTCCCGTTCCAAATGCCATACCCGGATCAATGATAATTTTTTTCTTATATTGAACACTATCCTCTGACCAGGTTGGTACAACCCATATTTCCCCAGGCAAAGTAAAGGGGACGATTGATTTTTTAAACTCTTCATTCCAATCTTTGTTGTCTTTAACTGCTTCTAAAAGCCGAACCTCAGGAATATACTGCTGGAGTTCATCAAAAAATTTCTGTTCTGGCCGATGCTCAAAAAAAACTTTTAGATTGATTTTTTCTCTTAAGATCGTCTCCGGCTCATAGTTCTCATAGGTCTGCTGAAAAAGAAGATCTTCACTGACTCCAAGACATCCGTAATCAAAGCACAAGGCAGAGACCAATTCTTCTTTTGAAGAAGGAACATTAGCAATAACAAGTTCAAAATATTTATCCATAGGTAAGAATTAAGGCTGTCTGTCTAGTTTGTCTACCCCGTAAAGTATAATGCCTAAAGATTAGTAAAAAATTCTTTCTTTGAATTCACTCGAGTATCTCTGCAAAAATTGTTCTCTTTGTCTATAATTAGATCAATAAACCTTCTTTGCTTGAGAAAACATCAAGAATTTCAATACATTTTTCTGGCACTATGCTTGCTTCAAAAGATATATTTTGATAATGGAGCAACCAACAATGGTCCTTCGCTCAATCATCCTGGTTTTTATTCTATCTATGAGCTTCCCTTTAAAAGCTTTTTCAGCCCCTCAAGCTAAAGAGTGCACCGTTCTGTTCTCGGCACTCTCTCTGACTGAAACCGGCTTCCAATTTGTCCTGAAGCTCATTTCCGGGGAATATGTTCAAGCTAAAAAAATAATTTCGAAATATCGAAAACAAACCATTAACGAAGTCGACGAATTAGGTCCTTCCGAAAAAGATACACTTGAAAGACATTGGTCAGCCCTATATCTTGGTGATATAATTAACACTCCCCTTTCAGCTCTTGTAACGCTAAACAAACTCATTCCATTTAAACCTGGAGATCGACTCATAGATATTGGAAGCGGTCATGGCCACCCTATTCTTGTATTGGGAGCACTCAACCATCAAGCCGAATTTTTAGGATATGAAATCGTCGAGGCGAAAGTTCAAGAAATAAGTAATAACGTACAATCCATGGGCCTTGATAATGTGAATATTAAACGTCAGGACCTCTCGGCGGCGGATTTTAAAATCCCAGAGGCAGACTATTACTTTATCTATAATCCAGTAAATTTTGATACCTTAGAAAATATCATTCTCCAAATAAAAGTCCATTCCTCTAAAAAGTCCATAAAAGTGATCGTGTTTGGAAAAGATGGATGGGATAAATATATTTTAGAAAAACATGGCTTTATCATCACCAATAATAGAGATTACGTTTGGGATCAGGAAAGAAGAAACTTTATACCAACTCCAGAATCTCTTCCCTTTGCAGAAAATGAATTAAGTATTTTTGAATTACCCCAAACTAATTAGGAGCTGATACTGAAACAGAAGAAGACATCTCAGCAGACCCTACTGCCGCCTCTACCGTCTCCGGCTTCAATCGAGCTACTTCAGGCTGAGGCTTTTCTGGTTCTGGGACGACCCTAGGCTCTACCGTAGGAGAAGGAGCCACCTCGGCGCTTTTACTCTCTTTTCCTCGATCCATATAAACTGAATTTAAATCTACCTGATCACCTAACATAATGTATTCGTAATCCAGCACGGGGGTATTTTTTCTTGAAAACAAAGAGTACAAACGTGCCACGCTGACGCCCTTTTGCACATGAATTAACTTTAATTTACCTACAACCACCATCAGTTCTTCGAGAGATTTATTTTGAAATCCATCGTAAAGCGCTCGACGTCTTTTCACCGTAACCACCATACCGGGCTTCAAACCAATCTCCGATCCACCATTTAAGTAATAATCTTTATAAGAGGGTTCCGATTCATCCATGACTAAGGTTTTTCTTACATCAAAGATTGTAATATCGTTTTCAGCTTTTGCATTTACTGAGACAACTATACTGAAAAGTAACGAGAGATAAAAAAATTGTTTATTCTGAGCGATAAACTTCATGGTATTAACCTTTCCATGGTTATCGCCGTCCTAGCCTAAATTAACCCATCCTTGGTAACTTACTTCTCGTCTCATCCTGTCTCAACCTTGAGCATATCATTAATAAACAAGACCTTGGTGAAGGCTAAAGGAGGCTGTCGCAAAACTACCATCTTTGAATCTAATTTTCCTTAAATCTCACTCAAAGTATTTCATATACTCCTCATTCGATTTAAATAAAATTATCTCCAAATCTAGCACTTTTGCGACAGCCTCTCTATGGGATTGGCTATTTTTTAAATAAAACTCCCTCTTCATAAAATAAATAAAAAAAGCCCTCTTTCAATAATGAAAGAGGGCTTTTTGCATCCTAAAAGTGACTCTATAAGTTTCGGCAAAAAATTAGTGTTTTGCTTTTTTAGCTTTCGTGGCTGTTTTTAAAGCCCCTTTAGAAGAAGCCTTTTCCTCTTCAACGGCAGCAGCAGGGTCTGCAGCCATTGCTTTTTCTTCTTCCTTTTTCTTGGTCACGCCATAAACGCTTAAAACCTTTTTCGTCAATTCAGCTTTAATCTCTCCGTTTTCCATTAAAAAGGCCTTAGCAGCATCTCGTCCTTGCCCCATTCTCTCACCATTGTAACTATACCAAGCTCCTGATTTATCAATAAGATCCTTCTTAACACAAAGATCTAACAAATCTCCTTCTAAAGAAATTCCAGTCCCATACATAAGATCAAATTCTACTTTTTGAAAAGGAGGGGCCATCTTATTTTTAACCACTTTAACAGCGGTTCTATTTCCAATGACTTCGTCTCCATTTTTAATGGCTCCAATTCTTCTCACATCTAAGCGAATAGAAGAGTAAAACTTAAGAGCATTCCCTCCTGTTGTTGTCTCTGGGTTACCAAACATAACCCCGATCTTCATACGGATCTGATTGATAAAAATCACCAAGGTATTGCTTCTATTAATAATTGCCGTTAATTTTCTAAGGGCTTGAGACATTAAACGAGCTTGAAGCCCCATATGGCTATCTCCCATGTCTCCTTCAATTTCAGCCCTAGGAGTAAGAGCAGCCACAGAGTCTACCACCAATACGTTAATAGCCCCTGAACGCACTAATGTTTCTGTAATTTCAAGAGCCTGTTCTCCTGTATCTGGTTGCGAAATCAACATCTCTTCAACATTTACTCCTAATTTTTTTGCATAAGTAATGTCTAAGGCATGCTCCGCATCCACAAAAGCAACGGTTGCTCCATTCCTTTGTGCTTGGGCTATAGTTGATAAAGCCAATGTGGTTTTACCAGAACTTTCTGGTCCATAGATCTCAACTATTCTTCCTTGTGGAAGACCACCAATGCCCAATCCAATATCCAAGCTTAAAGAACCTGTGCTATAAACAGGAACGTTCTCATAAAGTTTATCTCCACCAAATTTCATAATAGAGCCTTTACCAAATTGCTTTTCAATATTGGCAATGGCTAAATCTAATGCCTTGCTTTTGTCTGAGTTTATTTGTGTTGCCATTTTATCTCCCTTATTTTCTTTTCATTCTTATATTTTTTAATTTTTAAGTCTTTGCAAAAGACCTTTTAATGCATAAATCATACTTTGTTTTTGGATCTCTATTCGAGTTCCTAAAAAATGCTCTGTCTGTGTCTCAACAAAATTTGGGCCAACAAAACCAAAACAAACAGTACCCACAGGCTTTTCTTTTGTTCCCCCTGTCGGACCAGCAATTCCAGAAACCGAAACAACCCATTCACTATTCAACGACTCTCTTGCTCCTAAAGCCATGCTCTTTACAACTTCTTCACTCACTTCACCAAACTGTTCAATTTCTTCAGCGGGAACTTTTAATACTTTTTTCTTCACATCTCCAGCATAAGACACTACCGCTCCAGAAAAAAAAGCCGATACCCCAGCCTGAGAAGCTACTGTTGCTGCGATTAATCCGCCCGTACAACTTTCGGCAAAACCTAATTTGTGACCTTTCCCGATTAAAATTTGTCCTATTTCACGAATCCACTGTTCAGATTCCTTTAACATTTTATCCACCGACAAATTGCACCCCTAACAATGTTGTGTGGGTATAGGCTAAATGTAAAAAAACATTTGCAATAATACCCGCCACTATATCATCGGCAACAACACCCACGCCTCCGTTGATCTTTTGATCAATCCAATTAATTGGAAAAGGCTTTAAAATATCTAAAACTCTAAATAATACAAAAGCTAATACAAAGGACTGCCAAGTCATGGGCAACAGAGCCATCGTCACGAGAAAACCAACGACTTCATCGATAACAATTTCTTTAGAGTCATGTTCGGCAAAGAGTTCTTCATATTTTTGGGAAGCCATGATGGCGATCACACTAAGAACGAGGGTTATGCTTAAATAGACCAAAGAACCAAAGCTGGCTAAGATGTAAACCAAAGGAATCGCTCCCAGCGTCCCCATTGTTCCTGGACCTTTGGGGAACTTTCCTAAGTAAAAAAAGCTGGTCACTACTTCTAGCTTTATCATTTCTCTACTGTTCTTCTTTGCTGAACGCGGCTTCTGCTCATTTTGAGTGTGATCCTCATGATCGATCTTACTTTTACTTTCACCATTACTTTCACCGCTGCTGTCATTGTTGCCTTTTAAGTTCTTCATACTGTTTCTTATATTACTAACTGAGGTTACAAGATACCCTTAAACATATCGTGTAAGTTTTGTGTAAGTCAATATCTCCAGACTTTCTTCTTGGAACACAGTCCTATCTTTGCCGAAAAAATTTATATCTATTCAGAATTCTTAAGAAACTTCCGATAGTGGAAATGTATGGAGAACCTCTCAAAAGCAAAACTTTTTTTCGAACAAGTCCTACATGCTGCGGTAAAAAACCGCGCGAGCGATATTCATTTAAAAAACGGCGTCATGCCCGTGATCCGAAAACACGGAAAGCTCAGACCTCTCTCGGCAGAAATTCCCCGACTCTCCGCAGACAATATTTTACAAATTTGCCAATCCATTATGAACGAAGACCAATGGCAAAGCCTACAAAAAAATAAAGACTGTGATATGGCCTATGAAATAGAAGGTTTAGGTCGTTTTAGGATTAATGCTTTTTTTGAAACCGGATCTCCTAGAATGGTGATTCGAGTGATTTCTCATATCGTTCCCTCTCTTGAAGAGCTCAATCTCCCTGAAGTCATTCATTCTTTATCCAATTATGAAAGAGGACTGGTCTTGGTCACTGGAGTCACTGGGTCCGGAAAGTCTTCTACTTTAGCCGCTTTAATCAACTTAATAAACCAGCAAAAAAATAAACACATACTCACCATTGAAGATCCTATTGAGTATCAGATAAAAGATAAAAAAAGTATTATTACACAAAGAGAGCTCGGACTCGATACGCCAAGTTTTCCGAGAGCACTTAGAGCCGCTCTCAGACAAGATCCAGATGTCATCCTTATTGGAGAAATGCGAGATCAAGAAACCATTGAAACAGCGATCACAGCTGCCGAAACTGGTCATTTAGTCTTCTCTACTCTTCATACTTTAGACGCCGCAGAAACTATCAACCGCATCATTACCTTGTTCGACCAGTTTCAACAGCAGCAGATTCGACACCAATTGGCTTCGGTCTTAAAGGCTATTGTCAGCCAACGTCTAGTTCCCAATGCTGAAGGCAACGGATATGTACCCGCGGTAGAAGTCATGATTAACAATGCCCGAACCAAAGAGCTTATTATTGATCCGGCACGAACCCGAGAGCTTTCTCTTGTTATTGAAGAATCACAACAGCCCTGGAGAATGCAGTCTTTTGATCAAAGTCTTCTCTCGTTGGTTAATTCTGGAAAAATCACTTATGAAGAAGCCTTAAAACACTGCACCAATCCCGATGACTTTAAAATTAAGTTTCAAGGCATTCGACAAAATGAGAAAACCACAGATTGGGTTCGACAAGACAAAAAAATTCAAAAAGACATGGCTGATTCTTGGAATAAAATTGATGACATCGACCTTGATATGCCAGACGAAATCAAAAAAGCTAGCGGAGGCGATGTCTTTGGGAAAAATGATATTCAATACAAAGAATCTCCTCCTTCTGGTTTTTTTGGCAAAAAAAAGAAAAAATAAATTTCTGGTTTTAGGCATTCCCATTGATTAAGCAGACAACTCATTGTAGCTTAATGGCCATGAAGCAAAACTCCCGCAATGAACACAATCTTTCTCTTGAAATCCAAAATAAAATATTAGTTTATTTGGCACAAAGAGACCACAGTCCCAAAGAGCTCATTGATAAACTCGTTGTTCGCTTTACCCCTGATGAAGCGCAAAAAGCTGTGGATTGGGCCAAAAATAAGGGTTGGATAAAGTCAGATGCTGAACTTTCCCATAAAACTTACCAACGACTCAGTGAAAAAAATAAAGGCATTTTCTATATCAACCAATATCTTTGCTCCAAAGGGTTACCTGAGGTACAACCAGATTCAGAGTTAGAGTTAGAAAAAGCCATACGAGTATTGCAAAAAAAATATTATAATAAAACCATCGACTTCTCAGACTTTAAACAAAAACAAAAGGCTTTTGCGGCCTTAAAAAATAAAGGTTTTGAAAACGACGTGATTACAAAAAGCTTAAAACTTTTTAAAGAGGATTTTTGATGAGCACACACATGAACACTCAACAACTTCGATCAGCCTTTATTGACTATTTTAAAAAAAATAGCCATCAAGAAGTAGCTTCTAGTAGTTTGATTCCCCAAAACGATCCCACTCTGCTCTTTAATAATGCGGGGATGAATCAATTTAAAAATGTTTTCTTAGGTATTGAATCTCGTGATTACCAAAGAGCTGTCTCTGCGCAAAAATGTGTGCGTGCAGGAGGAAAGCATAACGATTTAGAAAACGTAGGTTTTACATCAAGGCATCATACTTTTTTTGAAATGCT
>JAGRAA010000152.1 GCA_020435185.1 Bdellovibrionales bacterium
GTATTTGTTTGTCTCCCTCTTTGCGCCCATGATCGGAGGCATAGGATTTAACAAGAGTGGCTCCAAAGTTATCATGCTTCCATATATAAACGGTTCGTGCTGTTTTGTCTGCAATAACAACATAAGGGGAGTAATAGCTTAAATCTCCAGATCCAATTAAATTCTCAGGAATAAGTCCGTTTGGGGATAGGGCTGGAGAGGGATCTACGGCGTTTTGATCAGAGGCTGATTCGGCTTCGATATCAGTCACTTGATTGGTTTCAGATTCTACTTTCTGTGACCAGGCCCACGGGGAATAAACGGCAAGGGTAAATATTAAACACTTTAACATAATAGACATACCTTTATTACATCGGAGAATGGGCTTAAAAGTCAACATATTGCCGGTGAGGTGGTTTAGTCAAAGACCATTTTTGCATCAAAATTGTGCAAAATCTCATTTTGAATCAAGGTCTATGAAAATAGAGATAAAAAGTCTTTAAGACCTTCGGCGTATGGCCGATAGATGGGGTAAGGACTTTAATATGGCTGAAGAAGAAGAAAAACAAAGTAAACCAAAGAAAAACCTATTCCCTATAATCTTTATGGTTGTGAATTTGCTCGTTATGGGTGCAGGTGCGTTCTTGGTTTTTTCATCAACTCTAGGCCATGAGAAAAAAAGTGTTTCTAATGATGAGCTTAATAAAGAGCTTGATGAGTTTAGAAAGAAATTAGAAAAAGAAAGCGTAATATATCAAATGGAAACCTTTAACGCGAACCTTGAAGGAGTTCCGCGGAGATTGGTTCGTATGGATATTAGTCTTGAAATGCTTGATGAAGAAGGGTTTGAGGAAATTATTGGATTAGAGGCAGAGGCAAGAGACGCTGTCATTCGAATTCTAAACTCTAAGACTTATGACGATATTCATACAGTCCAAGGTAAGTTAAAGTTGAAAAATTTAATTATAACCAAAGTAAATGAGTTTTTGAATAAAGGTGTTGTTCAGAATGTTTACTTCACAGATTTAGTTATCCAATAAAAATTTTTACAATTAAAGTCTAGCTGGTCGATTCATTGACTATAGATTCACATTCGTTAAAATAGATAAGTCGAATTAACTTTCATACGAGAGGTCTGCAATGAGGGTTTCATTTTTAGCATTCAGTTTAATTTTGTTGTTTTCGAAAAATGCTTTGTCAGAAGAGGCTAAACAAAGTGGTAGCGCCGATGTTTCGAAAATTGATTTTAAGCAAGAGATTCAATTTAATGTAGAAAAATATAAATTGGATAATGGATTAACGGTACTCCTTCAAGAGGATCATTCGTCTCCCATTGTCAGTTTTCATCAATGGTTCAGAGTCGGGTCTAAGGATGAAAAACCAGGCAGAACAGGATTGGCCCATTTCTTTGAGCATTTAATGTTTAAGGGAACTGATAAATATCCAGGTTCGAAATTAGACTACATTATTCAGGCAAATGGCGGAGATAACAACGCGTTTACATCTAATGATTATACCGGATATTATGAAAATATGCCAAGTGGCAAGTTAGAGCTGGTTCTTGATATTGAATCGGACAGAATGAGGAATCTTTTATTTAAACAAGAAGAAATTAATAGCGAAAGAGAAGTAGTAAAAGAAGAACGAAGAATGAGAACCGAAAATAGTGTTTATGGAGAACTTCGTGAAGTTCTTTTTTCTACATTGTTCAAAGTTCATCCCTATAAGTGGCCAGTCGTGGGTTATATGAAAGATTTAAATGCGGCTTCGATGGATGATATCAAAGATTTTTATCGAGTTCACTATGCTCCTAATAATGCGGTCATTGTTATTGCTGGAGACTTTGATCCTTCTAAGGCAAAATCTTGGATACAGAAGTATTACGGGAATATAAAGCCTCAACCTTTACCGGAGCGTAAATATAGTAGTGAGCCTGAGCAGAAGGGTCAAAGGAATGTGACTATTCATAGAAATGTTCAATCCACTACTTTGGCAGTGGCGTTCAAAGCATCACAGGCCGGTGATTCAGATACCTATGCTTTTGATTTATTGAGTAATATTTTAGGGGAAGGAACATCTAGTCGACTCTATAAGCGTTTAGTGTATAGAGATCAGTTGGCGACTTCAGTCTCTGCATATGCTTATACTCCTCAAAACCCAGGTTTTTTTAGCGTTACAGTGACAAGTAAGCCTGGTGCAAGTGATGGCAATATTACTCAGGCTGTTTTTGCAGAGCTTTATAAAATTAGAGCTTACAAGGTTAGCGAAGAGGAGTTACAAAAAGCGAAGAATCAGATTATGAAAAGTTATGTCGATGGATTAAAAACAATTTCAGGAAAAGCGTATGCTTTGGCTTCTAATGAAGTTTTATTTGGAGACTATAGGAATCTTTTTAAAGATCTTGATGAGTATGCACAGGTTACTCCTGAGAGAATTCAACAAGTTGCAAAAAAATATTTAACCCCAGAAAAAAGATCTGTGGTGAGAGTTATTCCTAAAGGATAAAGAGTTTAAGGCGAGTCAGCGAGGAGAAATCATGAAATTTATTACTCTTTTTATTGTTACCAGTTTTATGTTTGGATGTTCTTCTTTTTCGGGAAGTTCATTTAAGCTTCCGAAGTATAAGGAAGTGAGGCTTTCCAACGGACTTACTGTTTTGTTGATCAAAGATAACAAGTTGCCTAGCTTTAGCATGCAAATGCTGGTTAAGGCAGGAAGTTCAGATGATCCTGTGACAAAATCAGGATTGGCGAATTTTACAGGGCAAATGCTAGATAAGGGTACAATTAAAAGAAATGCATTAAAAATTGCCGATGATTTAGGTCAACTAGGAGCTGATTTTGATGTTTCAGTAGGATTAGATTATACAATCATTAGTTCGAGTTCACTTTCTTATCACAAAGACTTTTTAATTGATAATTTTTCGGAGGTCCTTACTCAACCTCTTTTCTCGAACTCTGAAATAAACAGACTTAAAACACAAACTTTGGCTGGAATTCAAAACTCTGTAGATCATCCTAGCTATTTAGCGAATGTCGCTTTTAGCTCCTATTTGTATGGAGCTCATCCTTATGGCAAAAGGTCAGAAGGAAGCTCTAAGGATGTAAAGAGTATTAAGAAAAAGAATATAATTAGGTTTTACAGAAAGTACTATCGACCCAATAATGCCATATTGGCAGTCATCGGAAAGTTTGATGAATCTATAGTTGATCAATTAGAATCTGGATTGAAAAATTGGACGGCACAAAAAATTGAGAAAGAAAACTTTCCTAAACTTAATATGGCAGATAGTCTGCAGCTTCAGCTTGTCAATAAGCCAGGGCTAAAGCAAAGTCAGATCCGTATAGGAGAAATTGGAATCGATAGGCATAATAAAGACTTTTTAAATTTAAGAATTGCCAATTCAATACTTGGTGGTGCCTTTTACAGTCGACTCATGCAAGAGGTTAGAAAAAAAAGAGGCTTAACTTACTCCATCAGTTCACGATTCGACGCTCTTAAAGAAGAAGGTCCTTTTACGATCGCTACATTTACAAGAAACGACAAAGTCGGAGAAACCGTCAAAGCAACAATAGACACTCTTAAGCAATTTAAAGAAAAAGGCGTGAGCAAAGAAGAGGTTGAAATGGCGAAAAATATGATCATTGGCCAATTTCCGCGGGCGATTGAAACTAGCGAGAAGCTAGCTTTTAATTTATTGATTCTTAGGTTTTACGGTATTCCAGACAGCTATCTTTCAAATTTTGTGGCCAATGTGGAAGATATCAGTGTCGCAGATGTCAATCAGGCGATAAAAGAACACATCGACACTAATAAATTGAAAGTTTTGGTTTTTTCTCCAAAGGCTACAGCTCTGAAGCAGTTACGTGATATTGGTATTGTGGAAGTAAAAGACTATAAAGAGTTTTTATAATTGGCAGGAGGCTATTTTCTACCTTTTCTTTTTTTCTTTTGAGGTCTTTTTCCAATGAAGCTGGAACCGAGAAGAAGTATTCCTCCGACAAAGGCAATGGCGATAAATAATGTGGTTTTGTCCAATCCAAATACGCCAGGCCCTTTAGTTAATTCATCTTCAATGGCTTGTTCGGTATTTTCTGAAACAGGTATTGGGGAAGCCTCTTGAGAGCCATTGACCGTAGAAGGTTTGATTAATTTTAATGTCGTAAAAATTGAATTTATGAGTTGTTTATAATTTTTTACGTAGTTTTGGTTTAAACTAAGAGTAAATAGTATGCTTAATCCATTTGCTGTCGTCGCAAGATAGTATGTGTAATATTCTTGATTTTCGCTATTCACGTGGACGCTCTTCACCCACCTATGGTTATTGATATTGACGTAGTTGGTTTCATAGACCTTGGATTGTATGGCTAAACCATTGGCATTTGTGATAGTTTTAGGTATATTCAGTTTTTTTGCAATTCGGTCTAATGTATCCTCAGGCCCTATTTGCTTGGCCGTTAATATGATGAGTGCTTCTTTAGAGGTTTTGGTGTTTGCATTAGAGCAGTAATAATAAGTCTTTCTAAAGTTACAATTCCAATCATTAGGAATTTCAAATTGCAAATAGGACGAAGAAAAGGGTTTGGCTTCTAAATGGAGAGCATATCCGGATATTGATAAAATCGTAGATAGAATAAAAACGGCGTTACTTCTTTTTTGCATAGAGGTAAAGTCCTATAGCCGAAATCAAGAGTAGAATACCAAATCCTTTTGTCATTAAATCTTTTTTCGAGTTTGGTTCATCGACGATGTCATCACCTAACTCATCATCTATGGAAACAATGTTTCCGATATCTCCGCCAATTTTTCCAGGAGATTGACTGGGGTTAAAGTTCCCAAGTTTAGGGCCTGGGTTTTTGGAGTCTATGACTTTAATGCTTTGTATAGCTCTTAAAAAATCTGCACTATACTTTGTGTAGTGGGCTTTGTGTGCAGAGAGAGTCATGAAGATGGCTAGGTGATTTTTTACTGTTCCCACATATCGAGTGAAATATAAATCAGATTCGCTACTGAGGTGAAGAGCATCAACCCAGACGTGATTGTCAATGGTGGTCTCCCGTACATGTTTCATGGCAGAGGTGACTTGTTGCCCTCTAGGAGTCGAAAAAGTTCTTTTGTTTTGTAAGTATGTTTTATAATAAGAGATGTTGTCTTGAGGTCCAGCCTCTTTGGCAGCTAATATGATCATCGCTTCTTTTTTCTTTTTGGCGTACTTACTAAAGCAAACCCACTCTGTGCCTTCATTTGTACATGACCAGTTAGAGGGGAGGTCGAAACTAATGTAGGAGTTTCTAAATCTTGCAGCCTCTGCGTTATTTATAAAAAAGAAGCTAGAAATTAAAAGAAACATCTTCATGCGGAACAAAACAGACATAAGTAACCTCGATCGTGATCATGTTGTAAAATCACGTTGTAAAATTAGTATAGATAAAATCTATGTGTCTGTAATTATTTAAGTTTAGAGCTCAAGACCTTCTATTTGAAGGTCTTGGATGTTTTGATCTAGCGCTGTGCTAAGTTGCTTTCTAGCAATTGGACGGCACTGAGTGCATTTATTTTTTTACCAGAAAGGGTTTTGCCCTGTAGTTCCTCTACGAGGTCCCCTGTAGACAGAAGTATGTTTTTAATTTCCCTTGGACTTAAGTCTGATCTCAGTGATTTCACTAGTGCAGCTATTCCAGAAACTACGGGAGTAGCCATGGAGGTTCCTTGTAGTCTCTTATACTGCTCGATGCTTCGAACTTCTTTGTAAGTGGACAGTAAGGGGTTTGCTTGATCTCCTCCTGGGGCTGAAAGATCTACACTTATGGGTCCATAATTAGAATAGCTCGTTAGTGGGCTAGTCTTTGAGTGTGCTGCAACAGACAATATATTGTCATTGGGCAAAGCTGCCGGAAACATGGGAGTATTTTCTATGTTTAAAGATAATCCTGTGGAAGGATTTCCATTACCGGCGGCAGCAACAACAAGAACATTGTGGCTATCGGCATAGTCTACAGCATATTCCATTAATGGATGAGCCTGGCGAGCGTATTGACCAAGAGAGAGGTTAATTATATCTGCGCCATTGTCTACGGCATATAAAATCGCAGAGTAAAGACTGACGATATCTCCTTTAAGGGGTCCCATTGCTTTTAAGGGCATAAGTTTAATTTGAGGAGCTGTTCCAAATTGTTCTGATGCAATCAAACCTGAGACATGGCTTCCGTGACCATCATCATCATAGGGGTAAGGATCAGAATTTGCAAAATCGTATCCAGCATAATCATCAACGAATCCATTGCCGTCATCGTCGATTTGGTTATTGGGGATTTCTTTCTCGTTGATATAGATATTTTTTTGAAGCTTTGGATGTAGGTAATTTACTCCGGTGTCTATAACTGCAACGACAACATTCTCTCCATTTGCGTATCGTCTGGCTTGATAAGCTTTTGTATCTTCAAGCTGGAAAGCATTATTGTTTTGTAGAGCATAAGCGAGGCGTCTTTGTGTATGGGGGGCGGGGCTATAAGGACGATTTTTTGTTGCTGTGAAACTCAAGGACTTTATATTGCATCCGCCGTTTTTGTTTTGTACCAACAAGAGGACATCATATCTTCCTGTTACATCTGGTGAGAAAGATAAGTGACGATCTATAACAACCTCTGCCGATAAGTTTGAGCCTTCTGGAGTCTCTATTGCCCAAGCAGAGATTAAATCAGAGTCTTGCGCGACTAAGCTCGTCTCTGAAGCTAAGGATATTTCAGATTGAGTTTCTGTTAAAAAATTGGAGTCTAGATCTGAAGGAGATTCAACAATTATTTTTGCCTCTGGAGCATCTGTGTTGGGGAGACAGGGAGAAAGGGTTCTTTTATCGTCATGCTGATCCATCTTACGAAGAAGGCGGTCAATTTTTAATTGCGAAATTTTATTGGGTTTGAAGACTTTGTTACGGAACATAAGTTGAGGTTGAAGTTGTGATCTGATTTCATTTTCAGAAACATTGAACACTTCAAACGAGTGATTGGGGAGGTAGACTACTCTGGCTTTAGCTTCAGGATGATTCTCTAGGAAGTTAGAGATTTTCTCAGAAGAATCTAGTTTTACAAACCAGCCGGATTGGCTGTCGTCAACCGGAGCTAACCCTCTTTGATTTTCTGGTATTAAATTATTTGGAGCACAATTCGTAAGTAGGCTTAAGGATAAAACTCCCAAAGATACCGTGTAAAATTTTCGGAAATGAACGACTAAAGTTTTCATGAGCCCCCCCTTGGCTGGGCTCAATAAAACTCTAATTTATAATATTTACAATCCAGTATATTTTTGTAAATATTATAAGAAATCCTTAT
>JAGRAA010000153.1 GCA_020435185.1 Bdellovibrionales bacterium
TGCTTCCGCCCAATTTTTTGGCCACATCAACAGCTTCTTCCACTGTATCAGCTGTGCCACCCTTTAAGGTTACTGTTCCGAAGTTTCTTAAAACTTCTTTTGCCTGATATTCATGTATATTCATCGTATCTTCCTTATTAATATTCTAGGTTTTCTAAAGCTCCGAGTAATTCTTTTACGGCTTTAAGTGAGTTTTCCAATCCGGCTCTTTCTGTGTCATTAAGGTCTAATTCTATGACTTTCTCCATTCCGTTTCCACCTAACTGGCAAAGAACACCCAAAAAGAGGTCTTTGGCGCCATACTCACCTTGCAGCCATCCAGCACAAGGTAAAATTCTTTTTTGATCTTTGAGAATAGCT
Organism: Bdellovibrionales bacterium; assembly: GCA_020435185.1. GTDB lineage: Bacteria > Bdellovibrionota > Bdellovibrionia > Bdellovibrionales > UBA1609 > JAGRAA01. The sequence goes on from JAGRAA010000153.1 coordinate 361, forward strand.
TCTGCCATTTGAACAGCACTTGCTGAAGGGGCATAGTATGCAGACCCTGTTTTTAACAATCCTACGATCTCGGCTCCACCTTTTCTTGTACGATCAACAAGTTCATCAATTTTTTCTTGCGAAAGAAAGGCTGTTAAAGGAGCACCACCAATAGAACAGTGCCTAGGCATAGGAACCATTGTGTCGCCATGTCCACCTAATACGAAGGCATGAACATCTTTAACGCTGACGTCTGCGGCTTCGGCAATAAAGCTTCTAAAGCGCGCGCTATCAAGAATTCCAGCCATACCAATCACTCTATTTGCTGGGAAACCAAGTGTTTGTTTGGCAACATAGGCCATGGCATCAAGAGGGTTAGAAACCACAATGACGACTGCTTCAGGAGAATATTCTTTGATGCCTTCACAGACTGTTTTCATAATCTTAGCATTTGTGGCTAATAAATCATCACGACTCATTCCAGGTTTTCTTGGTAGGCCGGCAGTAATAATAACAACGTCTGAATTTTTGGTATCAGCATAACTGCTGGTTCCATGTACTTTAGAATCAAATCCTTCAACAGGTGAGGCCTCAAAGAGGTCTAAGGCTTTTCCTTTAGCACTTCCTTCGTTGATATCGAGTAAAACGACATCTCCGAGTTCTTTTGCTGCTGCCCAATGAGCACATGTGGATCCTACAAAACCTGCTCCGATTACACTGATTTTTTTTCTTTGGTGAGTCATTTTAGACCTTTCTATTATGGCTGAGTGGGAGACCACTCAGAGAGTTCAATTTGAAAAATTGTAGTTTGTGAGTTTAATACAGATTTCGCGTATTTGTCTATTCCGGGGAGAGTTTAGCGCTTCAGGACATTAAAAAATAATTTATAGATCGCACCAGGACAAAGTCTAGAAAAAGGATCTCGACGAGCCACTGAACAGTCCAATCTTTATTGGGCTAAGGTGGGGGCTGCTAGGGCTTTGATTGCGGTCTATGTTTTTTTTTTTGATAATAATATAGAGCGCAAAACTAGAAATTTCAACAGCTTAGGATTAGCGGTGGCGATAGAAGAGAACGTGGTCATAGAGTTTAAAAACGTAGATGTTACTTTCGATGAAAAGGTGGTTTTACGCAATGTTAGCTTTCAAATTCGAAAGGGAGAAAAATTTGTTCTCGTGGGGCCAAGTGGGCAAGGAAAATCTATTGTTTTAAAGTTGATCGCCGGTTTACTTGAGCCCACGGCTGGAGAAGTCATTGTTAACGGTTTAAATATTAATCGCATTTCAAATGAAGAAAAAAATCAATTGGTTTTAAAGATGGGAATGCTTTTTCAAAAAAATGCTTTATTTGATTCGTTAACAGTCGGAGAAAATATAGCTTTTCCGTTGCGGGAAATTAAAAAAATATCAGAAAAAGAAATTCAAAAAAAAGTGAATTATTTTTTACACGAAGTGGCGATTCCACATGCAAAAAATCTGTATCCTGACGAGATAAGTGGAGGAATGCAAAAGCGTTTAGGCATAGCCAGAGCATTGGCTCTAGAGCCAGAAATTGTTTTGTATGATGACCCCACGGCGGGGTTAGATCCGATTACAAGCCGTAGAATTATCAACTTAATTAATTGGCTTCAGTTTGAGCAAAATAGTACAGTTGTGGCGATCACAAATGAAATGAATCGGGCCTATCAGTTAGGGCATACAATCGCTCTTGTTGCCGAAGAAGAGATTTTAGTGACAGGAGATGAAGACGACACCAAAAAAAATAAAGACGAGCGAGTCATTCAATTTATAAACGGAAAACTTTTTGGTCCGTTAACGGAGATTCAATGAGTTCTCAGCCTATTGTTTCTTTTAAGAACTTGAAGAAAAGCTTTGGCAAAAACGAAGTTTTAAAAGGGATTTCTTTTGATGTATTTCCTGGAGAAATTTTATTTATTTTGGGGACTTCAGGAACGGGAAAGTCCGTTTTATTAAAAAACTTAGTGGGCCTTCTCACT
>JAGRAA010000154.1 GCA_020435185.1 Bdellovibrionales bacterium
TATTAAAACAACTTAAAGGGAGAGTGTCTAAATTCTCATTTACTTTGATCATTGAATAACTTTAGAATTAATCTTTTTATTAGACAAGGTTTATAGAGAGTTTCTCTTAATCTTCTAAAGGGATTTGAACTTCATCTCCATCTTTGCCAATTTCAATATATCGAATACAGTTTCTGCCCGAATGCTTTGCTGCATACAAAGCTCTATCTGCTGCCTTCATGATTTCTGTAGAGTTTATGTTATTAGCCTCGGTCGTACTGATTGCGAACCCCAAGCTCACTGTTAAATTACAATGATGCTCTTCGTTTCTAAACTCATAGTCCTTAACCAACTCTTTAAATCTTCTAGTAAACCCGAGAACTCCCGCCAAATCTACCTCAGTCAATACGATGAGAAACTCATCTCCTCCATAGCGAGCCGCAAAATCTACTTTTCGAATATTGTTACTAATCAAAGCTCCTACTTCTGCGAGAACAAAACTTCCAAATAAATGGTCATGATTATCATTCACCATTTTAAACTTATCCATATCCATCATGATTACCGCTATATTTCGACCATATCTTCTCGCTCTCGCAAGTTCATTTTCAATTTTAGCCGGTATGGATTTCATATTAAAGAGACCCGTTAGGTCATCAATTTCTACCTGATGAGATAGTTTTTCGTTTGCAATTCTCAAGTCGTCATGAAGCTGCTTAATTCGTAATTGACATCTCACTCTTGCCAAAAGTTCTCTAATATCTAGAGGCTTTTTTATATAGTCATCAGCTCCTGCATCCAGCCCAACAACGACGTCGTCGACATTGGTTTTACCGGATATGAAAACAGTTGAAACCCATTCATTTTTTTTTCTTAAGTACTTCAGCGTTTCTAATCCGTCCAATTCGGGCATGTTCACGTCAAGTAAAACCAAATGAGGAAACCATTCATCCATTAAATCAATAGCTTGTGATCCTGAAACCGCCGAATTGGTCTGATAACCTTCAATTTCCAAAGCCCTTTTGACAATGGTAAGGGTATCTTGATCGTCATCAACGATGAGGATTCTTTGGGCTGAATTTTTGAATTTTCTTCTCATTTTTAGTAGTTTACCCTTTTCGAGGGGGGACTTTGAGAATTCTTTCAAATCTAGTCAAAAGACTTCTCGCCGTTAGTCTCAAGTTGACACCCTGCGCTCGTTCAATTATCACCATAATCACAATCACTTAGGAGATGAAATTGGCTTATAACCATCATGAGTTTGAAGGCAAATGGCAACAACAATGGGATCTAGAAAAATGCTTTTACGCTGAGGATAGTTCCGAAAAACCTAAATATTATGCGCTAGATATGTTCCCTTATCCCTCTGGAGCAGGTCTTCATGTGGGCCATTTGGCATCTTATACTCCTACCGATATTGTTGCTCGTTACAAAAGGAGCAAAGGATTTAATGTTCTTCATCCTTTCGGATATGATGCTTTTGGACTGCCCGCAGAACAATTCGCTATTAAAACCGGAGTTCATCCAGAAGAGACCACACAAAAAGCCATCGAAAACTTTAAACGGCAATTAAAATCGTTGGGATATAGCTTCGATTGGAGTAGAGAGCTCTCTACCTGTGATCCGAAGTTTTACAAATGGACCCAATTTATATTTTTGAAACTTTACGAAAAAGGATTGGCCTATCAAAAAGAGGTTCCCGTAAACTGGTGCCCAGCCTTGAGAACAGTACTTGCAAACGAAGAAGTCGTTGACGGCAAAAGTGAACGAGGAGGACATCCCGTTGTTCGCGTTCCAATGAAACAATGGATGCTTAAGATTACCGCCTATGCCGAAAGACTTTTAGAAGGACTTGATAAAATTAATTGGCCAGAAAGAACCAAAGAAGGTCAACGAAATTGGATTGGCAAAAGTGAAGGAGCCTCTGTAAAGTTTAAACTTAAAGACTTTCCCGATGAAGAGATAGAGGTTTTTACTACACGTCCTGATACGTTATTTGGAGCAACCTTTATGGTTCTTGCTCCTGAGCATCCTTTAGTTTTAAAACTGACCAGCCCCGAGCAAAAATCTGAAATAGAAAAATACATACAGGTCACGGCCTCTAAAAGTGAGCTTGATCGCAAAGCCGGTTTAGAAAAAACGGGAGCCTTCACCGGAAGCTATGCCCTACATCCTATCACTAAAAAGAATGTTCCCATATGGATCTCTGATTATGTGCTAATGGGTTACGGCACCGGCGCAATAATGGCCGTTCCCGCGCATGATGAGCGAGATTTTGAATTTGCTAAAAAATATGATATCGAAATTGTAAGAGTCCTTCAAAGTGAAGAAGAGCTACCTTTTACTGGAGATGGTCTTCACATGAACTCAGAATTTTTGGATGGTTTAGATAAACCGAAAGCCATTGCAAAAGTGATTTCCTATTTAGAAGAGCAACAGATCGGAAAAAAAGAAGTTCAGTATAAATTGAGAGATTGGTTGTTTAGTCGGCAACGATACTGGGGAGAACCTTTCCCTATGGTTGAATTCCCGGAAAAAGGACTTAGAGCCGTTCCTTATAATGAACTTCCTGTCTTGCTTCCAGACGTGGCTGATTATCAGCCCTCCGAAAAAGGCGAGCCTCCTCTCGCTAGAGTTGAAGAGTTCGTAAATTATACGGATTCTGAAAGTGGCGAAAAGGGCTTTCGTATCACCGACACCATGCCTGGTAGCGCAGGATCCTCTTGGTACTTTTTACGATATCTAGATCCTCAAAATGATGTAAGTTTTTGTGACTTTGAAAAACAAAAATACTGGATGCCTGTAGATCTTTATATTGGTGGTCCCGAACATACTGTTGGACATTTACTGTATTGTCGATTTTGGCAAAAGGTTTTGTTTGATGCTGGCCTCGTCAGTCACGATGAGCCTATGATGAAACTCGCTCATCAAGGGTCTGTCTTAGGGCCTGACGGACAAAGAATGTCTAAATCACGAGGCAATGTTATAAATCCTGATGAAATTAGAGACCAATATGGTGCCGATGCCGCAAGAATGTATATCAGCTTTATGGGGCCTTTTGAAAGAGATAAACCATGGTCCACAAATGGAGTAGAGGGAATTCGTAGATTTCTTGAAAGAGTTTGGAGGTTAGCGGTCAATGAACAGGGAGAAGCTGTTTCGTCAAATGACCAAAGCATTAGTGATTCTCTTAAAAAAACCCTACATAAAACTATAAAAAAAGTAGGCGAGGACATCGAAACACTTAGCTTTAATACTGCAGTCAGCCAAATGATGATTTTAGTGAATGAAATGTACAAAGAAAAAGTCAATCCGACTTCTGTTCTCAAAGTTTTAGCACAGTTAATGATGCCCTTCGCACCTCATATAGCTGAAGAATTATGGAGTAAATTAGGAGGCAAGGGCCTTATTAGTGTCGCCTCATGGCCTGAATACGACCCTGCTCTCACTATTGATGACCAGGTCACTATGGGCGTACAGGTAAACGGAAAGATGAGAGGAACCATAGATATTTCTGTCGATGCAGAAGAAGATTCTGCAATGGCTTTAGCTAAAGAAGTGGCCTCCGTGAATTCAGCCATAGATGGTAAAAATATTATCAATGTAATTTATAAACCCGGAAAAATTTTAAACATAATAGCCAAGTAGAGATAGAACTAATGAGTAAAAAGAAACTAAATATAAAAAATAAAAAACCTAAAGTGAACGACGAAGAATGGTCTATTCAAAAAAGTACTGCGCTCTACGGAATTAACAATTGGGGAGCCAACTACTTTAGTATCAACGACCAAGGCAACATTGATGTTCACCCAGAACGTCCCCACAACGAAAATAGTGCGAGTGCCGATCTCTATGAAATCGTCGATGGACTACTAGAAAGAGGGTTACGCCTCCCCATTTTGGTTAGATTTCCTGACATTGTAAATTCGAGAATCAAGCTACTTGCTGATTGCTTTAACAATGCCATCAAAGAATATCGTTATGGTGGACATTATCGTGGAGTTTATCCAATCAAAGTAAACCAACAACGCCATCTAGTAGATGAAATTGTTCAAGGTGGCTTAGAAAGCCATTTAGGTCTAGAGTGCGGAAGTAAACCAGAACTTCTTATTTGTCTTTCTTTGATGAACAACCCAAATGCACTTATTATTTGTAATGGATTTAAAGACTATAAATATATTGAAACTGCTCTTTTATCTTTAAAACTAGGAAAAAACACAATTATCGTTGTTGATCGTATGGCAGAAATTCAACTCATCATTGATGCTGCAGAAAAATTAAACATAAAACCACGAATAGGATTTAGATGTAGATTAAATAAACGGGCCACTGGACGATGGGCAGAAACCGCTGGCGCTAGAGCTAAATTTGGATTAACTCCCTCTGAAATGGTAAAAGCCATTGATACCTTGAGAGAAAATGATTTGTTAGATTCATTAGAACTTTTACATTTTCATATGGGCTCTCAAATCCCCAGCATTCAATCCGTAAAAACCTCTATAAGAGAAGGAGCTCGATTTTACTCCGAGTTGAAGGTATTGGCTTCCAACTTAAAATACATTGATGTGGGAGGAGGTCTTGGTGTTGACTATGATGGCTCAGGAAAAAGCGATAGCTCGACAAACTATCACGAACAAGAGTATGCAAATGATGTTGTTGGAATTATCCAAGAAGTCTGTGATGAGAAAAATATTGAACATCCAAACATCGTGACTGAATCTGGTCGCTCTTTAGTTGCACACAGTACAGCTTTAGTTTTTAACGTTCTCGGTAAAAGCTCGGCTAAGGTAGACGAAGAGTCTATTTTTACAAGCCCTAAAGACTCCCCTGTTGTGAAAGACCTTAAAGATATTTTAGATCACCTCAGCGTAGACAATGTGAATGAGTCCTACAACGATCTCATAGAGAAAAGACGAGATACATTACAAATGTTCACTTATGGGGTTTTAGATATAGAGCAAAGAGCAAAAGCGGAAGACCTCTATTGGGCAGCCGCTGCAAAAATTGTAGATATCACAAGAGACAATAAGGATTATGAGGATATTTTTTATTCTTTAGAGAAAGAACTTTCAGACACTTACTATTGTAACT
>JAGRAA010000155.1 GCA_020435185.1 Bdellovibrionales bacterium
GTGATTGGTGATTTAGTAAAAAATTCTCTAAAAATTGATCAAACTTAAAGGGAGAGGAGTTCTCAGAATCTAGTTCAGCTTTTGTTAAAAAGAGAAGGGTTTGAACAAGAGATTGAAGGTTTTTTGCAATACTATATGCTTTATTGAGATTCGATGTGGCCTCATTGATGTCGTTTTCGACTAAGTCTTCTTCGACACATTTTATTATTGAAGTGAGAGTGGTTAGAGGAGACTTAAGGTCATGAGATGTACGATAGGCAAACTCTTGAAGTTCTTCCGATTTTTCTTCAAGTTCTTTCTCTGCTTTTCTTCGAGTAGAGATATCAACTACTGAGGCTAACACATAAATGGAGTTTTCCCTTTCTTTGAGGGGTTGTAATCCTATTTCTACAGGAAATAATCTCCCTCCTTTTGTTCTGCCATAAAGTTCTCTCCCAATTCCCATTGCTCTCGGTATAGGGTTTTTGATATAGCTTTCTATAAAACGAGGATGGTGCTGCTTAAACTCATCGGGAACAAGAATCTCTATGGCCATGTCTAAGAGTTCATTTCGGTCGTATTCGAATAATTTCTCAATTTGTTTGTTCACCATAACGATAGATCCATTAGAATCAATCATCAACATTCCATTAGGAGCAGATTCTACTGCAGAACGAAATCTTTCTTCGGCATAGTATTGTTTGGAGAGGTCTATAATTGAGCTAACTACCCACAGTCCTGTATCTGTTTCTACAGGTGCCAATCCAATTTCAATAGGAAAGAGGACTCCGTTTTTTTTTAATCCAAAGAGATTTCGCCCCTGTCCCATGATTCGAGGTATAGGAGATTCAAAAAAGGCTTTTACAAGCTTAGGATGGCGTTGTTTACTCTCAAGTGGTACAAGGAGATCAATGTTTTTTTCTACTAATTCAGATTTGTTATAACCAAATAGCTTTTCGGCCTGTTTATTAGCAATTTTAATTTTGCTGTTTTCATCAATAGCAATTTGGGCAATGGGGCTTGATTCAAAAATTTTATCGAAAACAGAGGTCATGCTAAGCTCTCATTTATTTTTTCGGCTAACTTGATCATGTCTATATCTTTTACGAGATAATCTTTGACAAAGTTTATGGAGTCTATTTTTTCTTTGTCACGTTCGCTTGTGGATGATGTGACAACGGCAATAGGTACGACCTTTTCTAATACTTTATATTTATTACGAAGTTCATTGAAGTGGGTTAAAAAAGTATGGCCATCCATAACAGGCATGTTGATATCTACAAATATGGAATCAGGTAGCTCCTTGTCGATATGTTCAATGATGTAATCTAAAGCAATTTTCCCGTCTAAGGCGGTTATGATTTCTTTTAAATTGGGGATAAGTCCTCTTTTTTTTAATCTCTGTATAATATAAAGATAGTGTTCATCATCATCTATAAAAAGAGCTGTTTTCATAGTCTTCCCTAAGTTTGCTATTTACCATATTTTTTTGTCGGCTTATTGAAAATAAACAATATTAATTTAATTAAGACTGGGGATTTATAGTCTTAATGTCAAATTATTTAGTTCTTCAGAGATGCTATGCGGTGAGGGATAAAAAAATTGAATTCTAGGAATCGTTTACGATATTTTCAGCCCTAAGAGGGAGGCATTTATGCAGAAAAAAAGAGTCTTGATTACAGGAGCAACCTCAGGGATTGGTAAAGCAACAGCCGAACTATTAGCAAGGGATGGTTTTCCGTTACTACTCATGGGTCGCAGGGTTCACCTTTTACGTGACCTAGTTCATAAATTAGTTTCTGAAAACACTGTAGATGTCCAGGCATGGTCTGTCGATGTTCGTGACAGAGAGGCCCTAGAAAAAAATATAAGCCAAAATCAACATCTGTTGAAGGATCTTGGAGTAATCGTCAATAATGCAGGATTGGCGAGGGGAGTAACTTCCTTTCAGGAGGGAGAGCTTTCGGATTGGGATGATGTCATTGCTACAAATGTGACAGGTGTTCTTAATGTGACTCGTTTGTTTTTACCCTTTTTATTGGAGCAGAAGCAAGGGTATATAGTTAATATTGGTTCTGTTGCTGGGCGATGGGTTTATCCAGGAGGTACAATCTACAATGCCTCGAAGTTTGCCTTAAGAGCCATCAATGATGGCTTAAGAATGGATTTATTGGGAAAGAACATTCGTGTCACCAATATTGAGCCCGGAATGGTAAATACAGAATTCAGCTTAGTTCGTTTAGGCGATGAGAAAAAAGCAGAGAGCGTTTATGAAGGAATGACTCCCTTGCAGGCCAATGATATCGCGGAAACCATTTCTTGGTGTTTACAGCGTCCTCCTCATGTAAACATCCAGGAGCTAGTCATTTATCCTACCGCTCAAGCGAGCCCTTACCATGTTTTTCGCGAGTGAATAATTCCCTATTCCGTCAGTTTCGACGTCTAAATAATTACCATTAAATTATTAAAGTTAGTCATCGTAAACGAGTTCAAAGATGGACTCAAAATGATACATTGTTATCTTCAAGTGTTGTTTAATTGATAGTCGAAAACCAAGAGTTTAACAGTCAATTCTTCAAATGAAACACCGTAAGAAAATACATAAGAGCTGAATTGGCATATTAAATGAATATTAATTTTGTGATCGAGAATGTATACGGGGGATGAAATGAAAAAATGGAACGTTATATTTGCTTTATTTTTGATTCCACTAATGTATCAAAATTGTAGTTCTAAAGTAAATTTTGAAACAATAAATAGTTCGCTCAATAAAGATGGCTTGTCTGATTCTGCAGACGATCCAAATATCAATAATACAAATAATGTAGAAATTCCCTATGATCCTCCAGCGGGACCTGTAGAAATTATAAGTGCAGAAGAGGTTGTTGATGCGATTGTCGAAGATGAGACCACAAATAATGAGGATATTCCCCAAGATGTGGGTACTCCCGATTTAAATATTGATGAAGATTTTTATAAATGTGAAAATTATGTAGAAGTTCAGCCGGATACAAACATCGTTATTCCAGAAAGAAACTCAAATGGAACTTGTTACTATGTGAGATTATTAAAGCAAGTGCCTTCACACAAATCAGGAGACTTTGGAGAGGCAAGAGAGGAAACTGTTATTTCACGAAATCACGATGGGTCCGGAAATATTAATCCCTATATTTTAGGACAAATAGAGCTTTCGCTGTCTTCGTTAGGAAATAGAAAGGTTGCGATTTCTGGAGCTTTAGATGACCCTAACGCTGTACTCAAGATTGATAACTATTTTCTTATTCAAGTTTCAACCACTGAGAGCACTCAAAGATGGGCTTATGGTACATCAGATTCAGAGCCGAAAAATGGGCCAATTTTAGTAAATGGAGAGGGAGTGCAGCACTTTTATAGTTTTGCTGGCGGAGGAACTGCTCAAGTGACAGCAATTGATATGACATCTAGTGTACCTCAAAACAAAGATCTCACTTTAAGTGTGAAAGCTCTCGATTGCGGTGGATATGCAAATACGTCGGATGCTTTCTTGATATTTTATTAAGAAAATGGTCGGACCGACTGGATTTGAACCAGCGACCCCTATCCCCCCAG
>JAGRAA010000156.1:0-10794 GCA_020435185.1 Bdellovibrionales bacterium
TAAATAACCCACCCAAGGACTTTGCCTTTGATTTGTATGTTTTATTGAGAGGATTAAACAAGGGTTATACGATTAAAGAAATCGAAGTGTTGTTTCCACCAAGAGTACACGGGGAATCGAATTGGTCGTCGACTTTTAGTTCAAAATTCAAGACTATCAAAAAAATGGTAGCATATATGTTTTTATATAAAAGAGAGAACATGTAGGGAATGAAGTTTTTTATACAGAAATTTAAAAATATAAACCATGAAATCTGTAAGTCTCCTTATTTTTGGGGAATATTTTTTTTAAAAATTATTTTAAGTATTTTTTGGGTATCTGATTATTCTAAAAATTACTTTATACCATTTGTAGGTTATTTCACAGAGCATAGTTTTTCTAATCCTTGGGATTATTTTTATGGATTAGGACAAATGGATAAGTTTCCATATCCTTCACTGATGCTTATAGTTTTGTCTATACCATTTAGTTTGTTTTCTTTGATACTTCCCGAGAACGTATATTCTATATTAGAAGTTAAAAATTTTTTGATCCATATTCCTGTATTATTTTTTGATTATTTAATTTTAATGGTTTTGATCTCTTGGTATCAAAATAACTCAAAAAGAATTTTATTTATGTATTGGGGATCGCCCATATTGATATACATTTCTTATTTTTTTGGGCAGCTCGACGTTATCCCCACAGGATTTTTGTTTATTTCTTTGTATCATTTGTTTCGACGAAATTGGTTTTGGGCTGGAGCGGGATTAGGGGCTGGAATTGCTACGAAAATGCATGTGTTGGCTTTTGTGCCTTTTGTTTTAATATATATTTATAAACACGTTGTTCGTATAGGTAACATAAAAAGAGTATCAGTGTTTTATGTGCTAGGGTTGATGGCGTTTGCCGGTATTTTTATTTTGCTGATGAGTACAAATAAATCATTTGTTGAAATGGTTTTAAAAACCCCACAAGCACTTAAGTTCTTCAGTTTGAAGTTAGATTTTGGATATAATATTAGTTTTTACTTTGCTCCCGCCGTATTACTTATACTGCTGATGAGGTTTATTCAGACGGCCCGCGTGAATAAAGATTTACTTTTGCTGTATTTAGCTTTTGTTTTTAGCGTATTTGTCATTTTTGTCCCTCCTCAGCCTGGTTGGTACTATTGGACTGTTCCATTTTTAATTATATATTTTATTAAGAGTGAAGAGAGGGAGTTTGGGTATTATATGTTTTTGAATTTCTCTTACATTTTGTTTTTTGCTATTTTTGCCGAGAGTAGTATTTTTAGGGGTATGGTCGGGGAGAAGTTTGAGCTAGCCAGAAGCGTGTCTTTTAGTTTTTTGCAAGCCTCAATAGGATTATTAGCGTTTAATGTTTATAAAAAAGGATTAAAAAAACATAGGTTTTTTGAAGGTAAAAATAAGTCAATACTTATTGGAATAGGTGGAGATTCGGGAGCGGGAAAAGATACGTTTTCGAATGTACTTAAGGAGATCATTGGTGAAGATAATTATATTCAAAATGATGGTGACGATTACCATAGGTGGGAGAGAGGGCATCAAAAGTGGGCGGAAAAAACTCATTTAGATCCTAGTGCAAATCATATGTTTTTGCCCTATCTTCATATGAAAGAAATGAAAGAAGGAATTAGCGTATACAAAAAGAAATATGACCATAAGACAGGAAAGTTTACAGACTTAGTGTTACATCAGAATCGTTCTTTTGTTTTTTACGTGGGACTTCATACATTTTATTTGCAAAAAGTAAGAGAGTTACTCGATTTAAAGATCTTTGTTGATCCTGATGAAAAGTTAAGAAACTATTGGAAAATACAAAGAGATCAAGAAAAACGAGGGTACACTAAAGAACAGGTTTTGGAGAATATTCAGAAACGACAATCTGATTCAGATCAGTTTATAAAGCCACAGAGAGAATTCTCAGACTGGGTTGTTAATTATGTGCCTGTATCTACAATAGATGATAATTATGAAGTTCGAGAGCCATTAAGTGTAAAAGTTAGGCACTACGTCAGAAATGATATTGATTTGGAGCCAATGCTTGCAGAGCTGGAACGTGTGGATGGACTTAGAATAAGTTGGAACTACGATTCGGATTTCAAATTTCAAGTTCTGGAAGTTGAGGGAGACATATCAGTTGAAAAAGTCTACGAAATAGGATCCAGACTATTTTGGGAGCTAAAAGAAGTTTTTAGTGATGATAAAATAAATTGGAAGAGTGGGTATGAGGGAATCCTCCAATTGATATTTTTACTTTTTATAAGAGAGAACTACATAAATTCATATTAATAGAATTTAAATTCTACCTTCGGCAACTTTGAATAAGTATTCCCCGTAGGAGTTTTTATTAAGCAAATGAGCTTGCTCTAAGAGGACATTTTTATTGATGTAGCCCATTTTATAGGCAATTTCCTCAAGGCATGCAACTTGTAACCCCTGCTTTTTTTGGATAGTAGCGACAAAGTTGGATGCATCCAGCAGAGATTGGTGGGTTCCTGTGTCAAGCCATGCGAACCCTCTTCCCATAACTTCCATGGAAAGTTTTTTTTCTTCTAGATAGAGATTGTTTAATGCAGTAATTTCCAATTCTCCTCTTTTAGAGGGCTGAAGCTTTTTTGCTTTTTCGACGACAGTTTCATCATAAAAATAAAGTCCGGTAACCGCATAATTAGATTTGGGGTTTTGTGGCTTTTCTTCGATGCTAATTACATTGTTATTATTATCAATTTCAGCGACACCGTATCTTTCTGGGTCGTCGACGTAATACCCAAAGACTTTTGCGCCCACCTCTAGGTGGGCGGTTTTTCTTAGCATGTCAACAAGTCCATGTCCGTAAAAAATATTGTCTCCCAGAACCAGTGCGGCTTTATCTCCATTTAAAAAACTTTCCCCTATCAAAAACGCTTGGGCTAACCCTTCAGGCTTTGGTTGTACGGCATACTCCAATTTCAATCCCAAGTGAGATCCGTCTCCCAATAGTCTCTCAAACAACCCTATGTCTTCTGGAGTAGAAATGATTAATATTTCTTTTAGGCCGGAAAGCATTAATACAGACAACGGATAATAAATCATAGGTTTGTCGTAAACGGGTACGAGCTGCTTTGATATAGATTTAGTTGCTGGATACAGCCTAGTTCCACTTCCGCCGGCTAAAATAATACCCTTCATTGAGGACCTCTTTAAATGTAAAAGTTTTTTATAATCTAGTCGTCAATATAAAGTCTGTCTAGACGCAAAATGGTAACCTTTTAGAGGAAAATAGCATTTAAATCGATTTCTTCAGGGCTAACAAGAACATTTATTTCAAATTGAGGTTCGGAGGTTAACGATCTTATTTTGTCGGTATCATTACTATGATGAGGGTTAGAGAGGTGATAGTATTTCTTCAACTGAGCAGCCTTTGCAGCACAAAAATCTGAGAATCTATCGCCGATCATGATAGATTTTTTTAAATCAATGTTAAGTAGGCGAGAGGATTGAATAAACATTCCTGGCAGAGGTTTTCGCAATGAACTTGAGGAAACCCCGCTCATCAAAGAAGATTTTTCGATAAAAGAAGAAACTTCAACATGGTCTATCCAGCATTTTTCCTCGCATAGAAGCTGCTTAATCTTTTGATTTACGGAGTGGAGTTGTCTCCAATTCAGCAATCCTCGTCCAATTCCTGACTGATTGCTGATGATAACCACCGGCCATCCTTTTTTATTAGCTGTTTTTATGATGTTGCTTATGCCAGGGCGAACCTTGATTTCATTTGGGTCAGAGGGGTAGTTTTGGTATTCGATGATGACACCATCTCTGTCTAGAAATAAAGCGGGAATACAGTAATCATTGAATTGATTGAATGGGGAGCTATTTAAGGCCGTTAGGTTTAAATTTGGTACAATAATTTTTTTAATTTGGTCAAGATTAAGTCCAGAGGGTCCTTCTTTACTCCAGACATATTGATTGGCAGTTAATGTGGCTTCGAAGGCGGAAGTAATTACTAAATCATTGGGGAGCCCTATTTTTTTAACGACCTCTATGTTTAAAGTCTTTACACTCAATCTTGGTATTAATTTCTTAATGTTGGTTTCGATGGCATGAATATCATCCTTATTTATATTTTGATCTATAAACAAATTTCTCTCATACTGTGCGCAGATATAAAGTTGCTTATCAAATAAAGAAACTGAACGATCTGCAAAGTAGATTTCTATATCTTTTTTTAAATTTGTTCCAATCATTGTTTATATGCTTTAAGGTACCATTCGATTGTTTTTTTGATCCCTGAATCGAAAGTTTCATCAGCTTTCCAGCCCAAACTAGATTCTATTTTTGTAGCGTCTATTGCATAGCGTTTGTCGTGTCCTGGTCTGTCTTTTACAAACGTTATAAACTGTTTATAGGAGCCAGAGTTAAGAGGTTTCAATTCATCTAGTGAAGTTAGTATAGCGTCTACGATTTCTAAGTTTGTGCGTTCGTTCTTGCCACCAATATTATAAGTTCCTCCAGGTTGACCTTCGTGAAAGACAAGATCAATGCCTTTGCAATGATCTAAAACATAAAGCCAGTCACGAACATTTTTGCCATCTCCGTATATCGGAATATTTTCGTGAAAGAGGGCTTTGCGAATGACCGTGGGAATGAGTTTTTCATCATGTTGTTTGGGGCCGTAGTTGTTTGAGCAATTTGTCGTAACTACGTTCATTCCATAGGTATGAAAATATGATCGAACTATAAAATCACTGCTAGCCTTAGAGGCACTATAGGGAGAATTAGGAGCATAAGCAGTGGTTTCACGGAACAAGCCCTCTTCTCCTAAAGTGCCATAAACCTCGTCAGTAGAAATATGATGAAATATTGAATGTTTGAAATTTGATTTGTATTCATTAGGGCTATTCATCCAAGATTTTCGTGCGACATCCAGAAGGGTAAATGTACCTACGATATTGGTATTTATAAATTCAGCAGGTCCATTGATGGAGTTATCGACGTGAGATTCTGCAGCAAAATGAACTACGCCATCAATCTTTTTTTCAGCAAATAATTTTTCAACAAGTTCTCGATTGCAGATATCTCCTTCGACAAATTCATACTTAGAGTGACCGTTTAGTTCTTGGAGGTTTTCAATGTTTCCCGCATAGGTCAGTTTGTCTAGATTAATGACGTGGTAGTCAGGGTGAGATTCTAAAAAATAAGGTAAAAAGTTTGAGCCGATAAAACCAGCTCCTCCTGTAACTAAGACATTTCTTTGAGACATAAATTAAGTCCTTCTTTCCAATTTTTGGGCGTGTACGAAAAAGTATTATTAATTTTACTAAGGTTAAAAACTGAATAACTTGGTCGTTTAGCGGGTGTAGGATATTCAAGAGTACTGATCGGTTTGAGTTCGATGGAGAGATGGGTTTCTTCAAATATCTGTTTGGCGAAGTCATACCAGCTTATGGATCCTTCGTCAGAGAGGTGAAAAAGATTAAAGCCTTTGAGGCTAACAATGTTTTTAAAGTTTCTATCGACGCATTCAACGACTGTACCTGTGTATGTTGGATTTCCAATTTGATCGTTCACAATGCTAAGAGAATTTCTTTCTTGAGCTAAACGAATCATGGTTTTTACAAAGTTTTGTCCATGGGCAGAATAGAGCCAAGATATTCTGAAGATGGCACTATTGCATTGACTATCCAGAATGGCTTTTTCGCCCTCAAGCTTACTTTTTCCATAAACAGATTGAGGATCCGGAGAGTCTTCTTCTGTATAGGGGGATTGATGGTTTCCGCTGAAAACATAGTCTGTAGAAAAGTGAATCAAAAAAATATCGAGTTTTTTGCTCGTGTCTGCTAAAACCTGTGGGCCGGTTTTATTTACATGAAAGGCCTTTTCTGGTTCGGATTCTGCTTTATCTACGGCGGTATAAGCAGCACAGTTTATAATGGTTTTAATTTGATTGGTTTTGCAATACTCCAAAACTTGACCGGGTTGAGTAATATCTAATGTATCAATATCACAAAACAAAGCTGTTTCGGGGCCCCATAATTTTGCAAACTGTTGACCTAATTGTCCGTTAGCTCCAGTGACTAAGATCATAGGATTCCTTGGCTTGTGCGAAAGTTCTAGCTTCGTTGTCTTTAGAGGATAGATTAATATTTTGGAGATCTATGCCCCAGTCAATTTTAAGCTCAGGATCATCAAATCTAATGCTTCCTTCAGAGTCCTTGTGGTAAAAATTATCACACTTATACTGAAGTAAGACCTGATCACTGAGGGCTAAAAAACCATGAGCAAATCCTCTGGGAATATAGAGTTGTTTGTGGTTTGAATCGTTCAAAATTACACTAATATATTTTCCGAAAGTAGAGGAGTCTTCGCGAATATCAACGGCAACATCTAGTGCTTCTCCTCGGACGACTCGGACAAGTTTTGCTTGAGCGTGTTGGCCAAGTTGAAAGTGAAGGCCGCGCAGGGTTCCGTAGGTAGAAAACGATTGATTGTCCTGAACAAACGTGGAAGGGAGATGGTTAGACTCCCAAGTGTTTTTGTTAAAACTTTCATAAAAATATCCACGGTCATCTTCAAAGACTCGAGGAGTAATGAGGCATAGGCCATCGATGTCAAAATGTTCGACTTTCAAGGTGGTCTCCTGCTTTATTTCAAATTCAAAACCGCCATACTTTAATCAGCGATAAGAGCTCTGTCTACTCAAAAGACGCATGATATAATGAGTTAGGGTGGGTTATCGGAAAGTCCATTTGTTAGAATAGATGACGTATGACCACAAATTGATTAAGGCTAATTTAATTTTTTTATGAGCGCCTCGTTCCCACAAATGAATGATTCGTACATCAGGATGATAAAGGGTTCGAGAGACCTCAAGGGTTTCTCTAGTGATGTCAGCATCTTCCAAATAGAGAAAGTATTTTTCATCAAAACCGTTGATTTGACGAATGACAGTATTGCGGAAAAACATGAAGCATCCCGTTAAAT
The DNA here is from genome assembly GCA_020435185.1 of Bdellovibrionales bacterium. Lineage (GTDB taxonomy): Bacteria > Bdellovibrionota > Bdellovibrionia > Bdellovibrionales > UBA1609 > JAGRAA01. Next base: position 6,969 of record JAGRAA010000156.1, read on the forward strand.
AGGGAGCGTCCCAAATGGGTTGATCGTAATCCTTCTCTCTCATTTCGAATCGGTCGATGAGGGGTTTTAGTTTTTTCTTCAAAAAATGAGGGGCGAAAGATCGAAGGAAAAGAATTAAAAAGGTTGGATTTTGTTTAACCAGATAATGCCTCTCTCCATCTAATCCTGTGACTTGGGGGCTCAATAAACCGACGTGTGGATGCTGCGACATACATTGGGTGCATTTGTGCAGCGTATCTTTTTCAAGGTAAACATCTGGATTGAGAACCAAATTGTATTCACAAGGATCTTCTAGAAGCGAAATATTATGAGCTCTGCCAAAGCCTATATTATTTTTGGTTTTAATAAGACGAATATATCTGCATCCAGACTCACTGAGAAGTTTAAGCCTTTCTTGTACAATGTTAAAAAAATCGTCGTTAGGGCTGTTATCAATGATGTCTAAGTAAACGACCCATTTGGAGGATTGTTCTAAAAGATAGAGTACAGACCTCTCTAAATGAAAGAGAACCTGGTTGAAGACCTCCGCGGGAGGGCAAAAAGTTACAATTGAAATTTTTACTATCAATTGATCCTTTTGGGGAGACCCCCAGGTCTTAGACTTAGAAATTCTGTTGATTATATTTGGCACTACTTATTACTATAATAGATCTTTGTAGTTTTGTAGCAATTAATTTCTCGTGAGGAGTGGCACAATCGGTGAACCTAAGGTAGGCATAGTTTTAGCCACTTTTAACCCTAACCCAGATTTTTTTGCTCAACAGATAGAGAGTATAAAAAAGCAAACACATAAAAATTGGATCTGCTATGTTCAGGATGATTTATCTAATGAAGCCTATGAATCGATCATTCGCTCCAATATAGATAGTGATCATCGTTTTGTGTACCAACAAAACTTGAAGAATATAGGGGTTTATCACAACTTTGAAAAAGGCATTCGTGCCATCTTGACCGAGAATGTAGAATATATAGCGTTGTCAGATCAAGATGATATCTGGGAAGAAAATAAATTAGAAGTGCTTGTGGAGGCTATATCTGAGAACCCAAACATCAAGTTGGTTCACAGTGATGCTAGAATTATCGATTCGAATAATAAAAGGATTTCAGAGTCTTTATGGCAGATTGAAAAAAGAAGAATAGATTTGGATTCTCCTGTATCTTTAATCTATAGAAATATCGTGACGGGATGTACGACCTTGTTTTGTACTGAGCTAGCGCATGTGGCCCTTCCTTTTCCAGTGCAAGGAAAGAAAGTGGGGTTTCATCACGATCTATGGTTGGCGCTGTGTGCGACCACCATAGGAAAAATAAAACCCGTTCACTCCACTTTAGTCAACTATCGCGAGCATGGCCATAACGTAGTAGGTCCAAGTAGAACTCAGGGATTGGATATTTTTCGATTTTTAAAACTTAGTAGTGAGGTGGCGGAACCTTATTTTTACAGAATAAAAGTCGCAGAAGGGTTTCATCGTATTTGTAAAAGTTCAAAAGAAAAACTATTGATAGGTCTTCTATTCAATAGATTTCCCACTTTCGGAGTCTTCAGCTTTTTTGTGGCGTTTTACTACCTATGCTCCAGTTATTCTTATTTTCGCACTATTATGGGTATGGCGGTTAGAAAATTTCATTTTTCGATTCTTACTCCTGTCTTATTGATCAAGGATAGATCTTATCAAAAAAAAGAGGTTCGACCGGCTCATAAATTAATAGGAAATTCTTCTTATACGTTAATGGGAATGTTTTTGCCCAGTATACTAGGGCTGTTAGTTATTCCAAGTTTGATAAAAAATATGGGACTTTCGAGCTTTGCAGTGCTTAGCTTTTCTTGGGTTTTTGTATCTTATGTGATGATTTTAGAGTTAGGGGCTGGCAAGGCTATCACTCAGAGTATATCAGAAGCTTTGTCTCAAAAAAAAGAAAAATCTTTGGAATGGGTAGGTTCGGCTTTATTGATTTTATTGAGCATAAACGCAGTGGTTTCTGGCTTGTTGTACTATTTTTCTCCTTATCTAGTCGATAAGGTGTTTCAAATTCCTGAAGGATTTGAAGAAGAAACAAAATTGTCTATACAGTATGTTGCCTTATTTATGACTGTTATCAACGTAACAGCCGTGTTTAAAGGAGTGTTGGAGGCCTTTGGGAACTTTAGGCAATCTAATTTTGTTCAGTTAGGAATTGGAGTGGGGAATTTTTTGATCCCAGGAATTTTGTGTTTCTTTGGGGTGTCCGCTTCAAATCTAGTTTTAGGAATTATGATTTCAAGAGTTTTAGCATTAACTATTTTGTTTTTTTATGCAGCCAAATATTTGCCACTTAATAGGGGATGCTTAAACCTTCGAAGGCCTGAACTGTTTAAGCTTTTTAAATTTAGCGGTTGGATAGGGATTTCTTATTTAGTAATTATAGCGATGGTTTATTTAGATAGATTTGTTTTAGCCTACTTTTTGCCGATTACCTTATTAGTTTATATTTCAACTCCTTTTGAGATTATTCATCGAGCAAATATGCTTCCTTTTTCCATTGCAAAGGCTATTTTACCTTATTTTTCTTATTTGCGATTGAACAAGCCCCAAAGCTTATTGAGAAGCTACGTATTGTCGGTACATGGTTTGTATTTGATTTTATTTCCATTGTTATTTTTTATAGGGTACTTTTCAATGGAGCTTGTGAAGGTATGGTTAGGGGAAGATTTCTCAAGAAAATCATATGGCTTAGTCACGCTGGTGAGCTTAGGGGTTTTATTGAATACCATGTATCATCTCCCCATGACCCATTTGCAAAGCATTGGCAAGGCAAGCACATCGGGAAAAATTCATTTGATGATGATCCCGGTACATATAATCATTGCTGTTGTAGCTATTCAAAAATTTGGACTAGAAGGAGCTGCCGCAGCTTGGGGAATAAGGAGTTTTATAGAGTCTGGCGCATTGGTCTATGGGTCTCGAAAACATCTTCCTGAAAACAACAGAATGCTGGAGTTGTTTTTAACTCAATGTTCCCTAGCTATTGTTGCTTGGTCATTTGTTTTTTTAAATTTTAGTGGATACTATAAAATGTTCATTTTTTTAACTCTGATGCTTGTATACTTTTTCTTGTACTGGAATAAAGTGATATCTAAGTGGGACAGATTGCGTATTCTTAAAAGATTAAGAGTTAAAGAAGTGTAGTTATTAGTTGAAAGAATAACGGTAAATTTAAATTAAAAAATTATAGAAAAGATATTATGGAAAACAGAAAGAGTTCTTTAAACAAGCATATCGGTATAGTTTTGGCGACCCACAACCCAGAGGCCTTTTTTTTAGAGGAGCAAATCAAGAGTATTAAAAATCAGTCTCATGACTCTTGGCAGTGTGTGGTAACAGATGATCATAGCTCTGAAGAGAATCTAATTAAAATTAAAGAAATGATAAGGGGCGATGAGCGATTTAAATTAGTTCATCTTGAAAGAGAATCTGGCGCCTATAAAAATTTTGAGAATGGCTTGGAGAAGCTTCCTGATAATATAGATTATGTGAGTTTTTGTGATCATGATGATATATGGGAAGAAAGGAAGCTTGAGGACCTGCTGGAATGTATCGATAGATGCCCTGAAGCAACATTGGTGCATTCCGACGCTACTATTATTGACGGTAAAGGAAAAGAAATACATAACTCACTTTGGGATTATGAGAGTCGTAATATCAAAAATAGCGAGTTTAGAGATTTATTGATAAGAAATAATGTAACTGGCTGTACAGCAATGTTTAAAAAAAATGTGATTGACGCGTCTTTGCCCTTTCCGGAGCAGCCGCCTGGATGTAATTTTTTTCATGATCAGTGGGTGGCT
>JAGRAA010000156.1:10807-12133 GCA_020435185.1 Bdellovibrionales bacterium
CTCTTTGATGGGTAAAATACTTTTTTGCCCACAAAAGTTAATTCGGTATAGAAAGCATGGAAAGAACCTTGTTGGTCCCAGAGTTAAGCCATCAGCTTTAATTTTTATGAAGCCTCATGTATTTATTTCTGAAGCCAAAAAGCAATGGCGAACAACTAAAGAACTAAAAAGAATCATGGCGAACCACATATTTTCGTCAACCAGTAAGTTTTATTGTGAGCGTAAAATTAATTGGGATGGCTTGAAAGAGGATCGATCTTTACAAAATATTGTAAGTTATTTTTTTAAAGACGTTATACGATTTACAAAGATATATTTTATATCGGTTGGTGGGGTATTAAACTATTTAGAAGGATTGTTTTTTAGAGGAAAAGGCAAAGGCTCCTTTGAGTCCACACAAATTGCTGGCCCATATTCTCAAAAAGAGTTCAATGAATTTCTAAATTATCATAAATATTTATTGAATAAGAGTTGGAAAGGTGAGCTATATAGAAACTTTTATTTATATCCGCTACTAAAGAAAAGTTTAAAAGGAAGAGTTCTTGATATCGGCTGTGGCATTGGGGATTTTTTAAGATCAAGACCTAAAACTTTAGGAATAGATATTAATCCTTACAATATTGAAATGTGTCACGACAAAGGGCTTCCTGCTTGTTTGGTCAGTTCATATGATTACCCTTTTTCTGACAAAGAGTTTGATGGAGCTATCATTGATAATGTTTTAGAGCATCTTGAAGATCCAGCACCTATGCTTTCTGAGGTCAACAGAGTGATGAAGATAGGTGGTGTAGTGGTCATCGGAGTCCCTGGGATTAAGGGATTTGAAGCGGATTCAGATCATAAAATTTATTATGATCCTAAAAGACTTGAGGATACTGCTTTCAGATTTGGGTTTAAACTAAAAAAAATAATGCATTTGCCGTTTAAGAGTAAGTATTTAGAAGAAAATTTCAAACGTTATATCTACTATGGAGCCTTTGAAAAGGTAGATGACTATAAGATATAAAAAGAGATGTCGAGCTTAAAACGACAATTTTTATCGTGACCCGGCCCCTCTAAGCATGACTTTGATGGTTTTAAAAATTATATAAATATCGAGGGCCATAGAATAGTTTTTTATGTAAAACAAATCATATTGTAACTTTTGCCTTGAATCTTCTTCACTAGCTCCGTAGGGATATTTGACTTGAGCCCAGCCCGATATTCCTGGTCGAACCACATGTCTTAAATTGTAGTGCGGAATGTTTTTCTCTAGAGTGATATTAAACTCAGGTCTTTCTGGCCTAGGCCCGATAAAACTCATGTCCCCAATAAGAACATTGTAAA
>JAGRAA010000157.1 GCA_020435185.1 Bdellovibrionales bacterium
CATGCACGTTGAGCACCACATCGGAGTACATAGTGATAAATCTGCGATAACTATCGTACGCAAACCGTGGGTCTTTGGACAAGTTAGCCATTCCCTCAACCACTCGGTCGTTCAACCCTAAATTTAAAATTGTATCCATCATACCTGGCATACTCACGCGAGCGCCTGACCTTACACTGACCAAAAGAGGATTTTTTACATCCCCAAATTTTTTACCCAACAAAGCTTCTACTTTGGCCATGGCCACCTCTACCGAAGCCTTTACTTCTTCGGGTAGAGTTTTTCCTGCTTTGTAGAAAACATCACATATTTCTGTAGAGATGGTAAACCCTGGAGGCACCGGTAATTTCAAGCAAGTCATTTCTGCCAAATTCGCTCCCTTACCTCCTAACAGATTCTTCATAGAAGCATTTCCATCCGTCTCTTCGGCTGAGAAAAAATAAACAAACTTTTCGGGCAAACTATATGTAGTCATTTTTGATTTTTGCGGATTTTTATCTGTCATAACCCCACCTAGGCTCATACTTACCTTCCTTTACAATTAGAAGTTAACTAATTTTTCATTGATGTAATTAAACAATTGCGAAACATTTACTCTATCTTGAGCCATAGTATCACGATGTCGAACGGTAACCGACTCATCCTCTAAACTGTCAAAATCAACAGTAACACAAAGAGGAGTGCCGATCTCATCTTGGCGACGATATCGTTTCCCAATACTTTGAGACTCATCATACTCCACTTCCATATGAGGAATAAGATCTTGATAAATTTTATCAGCCATCTCTAATAACGGATCCTTTTTTGACAATGGCAAAATGGCCACTTTATAAGGAGAAAATTCAGGTTTAAACCCCATAACAATTCGACGATCTGTGGAGCCATCTTCTTTAGATATTTCCTCATCCCTATAGGCGTCGCAAAGAAGTGCTAAGCACAATCGATCACACCCAACAGCGGTCTCAATAACATAAGGGATAAACTTTTCTTTACTTTGCTCATCAAAGTACTCCAGTTTCTTTTTACTAAATTCTTGATGTCTAGAAAGGTCAAAGTCTGTTCTATTATGAACTCCCTCTAGCTCCTGCCAACCCATCGGAAACTCGTACTGAACATCAAACGCGGCCTTCGCATAATGAGCTAACTCCGTAGGGCCATGCTCTTTATAGCGAAGTTTCTTTTCATTCATCCCAATATTTCTATAGAACTGCCAACGAGTTTCTTTCCAAGTTTCAAACCATTGGTCGTCTGTGCCAGGTTTTACAAAAAACTGCATTTCCATTTGTTCAAACTCACGCGTTCTAAAAGTAAAATTTCCTGGAGTAATTTCGTTTCTAAAGGACTTTCCTATTTGCGCTATCCCAAAAGGTAGTTTTTTTCTTTGGCTCACCCGAACATTCTCAAAATTAACAAAGATTCCTTGTGCCGTCTCTGGTCGCAAATAAACTATACCCGCTTCATCTTTCACGGGCCCCATATAGGTTTCAAACATTAAATTAAAATCTCGAGGCTCTGTAATATTTTTGGACCCGCATTTTGGGCAAACCACCTCTCCATCAACAAGAGCCGTGTCTTGTCTAAAACGATTTTTACAATCACGGCAGTCAACAAGAGGGTCAGAGAAGCCGTCTACATGTCCAGAGGCCTTCCACACAAGAGGATGCATAAGAATCGCTGCATCTAACCCAACAATATCGGGCCTTCTTGTCATAGCCTTCCACCAGGCTTGCTTTACATTCCATTTAAAGTTTGCTCCTAAAGGACCATAATCCCAGCAAGAGTTTAACCCTCCATAAATCTCACTACTTTGAAAAACAAAACCTCTTTGTTTAGACAGAGAAACCAAGGTTTGCAAATCCCTTAATGGTTCAAAAGGGCGCGGGTTGTCACTCATGAGGAGCTCCTTCTCAGAAAATGTATTAGGCATTTTCTTTAACACGCGCAGATCCGGTTTGGCACCTTGCTTTTCAGCCCTCTTTATTTGTTATGCTACGCATTATTCGAGGGTTTACTTAGAACCTGATAGGCTTGTTGCACAAAATCTCGCGAGTGAAGATCTACTCTAGACAAAGCCTGTTCGTAAGCTCTTTTTAAATCACTTTGAGTATAATTGGGAGGCAAATCGAAAACCTCACGAGCATCAAAAACCTTGTTTTGATACTCAAACTGAAACTCTAAACCGTCCTGCTCTATGTACGGAAAAATATCTACTTTTTCAGGGAGCTCTAAACTCTGTTTACGCATATAGCTCTTATTGATGGGATGATATCCTGACTCAAAGGTCTTTTTGACGTATGTTGTGTTGTCTTTTTGCTTCATGCGAAAACGCATAAAATAAAAAAAGAACAAACTGAAAATTAATAAAAAAGAGATAAAATTATCAGTAACCCAATTGAACATCTTCTTAGTCTAAGAAAACAATGAGGTTGACACAATGAGATTTATGAACTTTATCTCTTCATTATTAACTCTGGCCTTTGCGCCTAAAGGATCGACGATGAATCAAGCAAATCCCTTTAACCCTCAGCCGCTTCCAGGAATTAAAAACATCATTTTAGTAGGATCAGGAAAGGGCGGAGTTGGAAAATCAACAGTTTCAGTAAATTTAGCTCTTGCATTAAAAAATAAAGGCAAAAAAGTTGGCCTACTCGACGCTGACATCTATGGCCCCAGCATTCCGAGAATGGTAGGTTGCTTAAATCAAGCCCCCGGCATTAATGAAGACAAAAAACTTTTACCGATCCAAAGATATGGTCTCTCGGTTATGAGCATTGGCTTTTTGGTTGATGAATCTCAAGCCATGGTTTGGCGTGGCCCGATGCTATTTAAAGCCATGGATCAATTTTTTCATGATGTAAAATGGGGAGACTTAGATTATCTCATTCTTGATTTGCCTCCTGGCACAGGAGACATCGCCCTAACTATTGCTCAAAAACTCAAAGTCGCAGGGGGCATTATTGTAACCACTCCACAAAATATCTCCCTGGCTGATGCAAAAAAAGCCGTTGATATGTTTAACCAAGTTCATATCCCTCAACTTGGCTTTGTTGAAAATATGTCCTACTTCAAAGCCCCTGGCTCGGAAGAAAAAATTCAACTGTTCCCAAAAGGAGAATTAGATGCATATTTAGACGCCAAACAAATTAAAAAATTAGCCGAGATCCCCTTTAATCCAAATGTCAGCCTTGGCTCTGAAGCTGGGATACCCATAGTTGAAAGTCAGCACGATTCTACTGAATCTCTCGCTTTCTCAAGCGTCGCTGAAAAATTGATTGAAAAGCTGGGATAATGGCAAAATTAAGTAACTTATTCATAGTGGTTTTTGCCCTGCAACTGCTCGTTGGTCTTTCCGTAGGAATAATATTTTCTACCTTACCGCTTAAAATAGCGGCACTCATTGCAGCTAGCTTATTTTTAAGCTTGGGCCTGTTTATGCTTTATAGTTCTCTTAAGCTAACAAACACGCTTAAATCCCTACTTTTTTGGTCTGCTCTTATACATACATTTGTCTTTACTTTACCCATGCTTTCAATGAGACTCTTACATTGGGATAGGGCTTTTAATGAAATCGAGTGGTTGGGAGTAAAGGCAACAACTTTGCATAATTATTCTACTCCCTTTTACAAGTTCATGATGCTTTTCACTTTGATTGATATTTTTAGAACCTCTCGATTCTGCCCTCAAATGGTGGCACTGAACTTTAAAAGGAGCTCCAGCGTTGAAAAGCAAAGTTCTTAACAATGATATTTTGGTTGTTGATCAAGACAATCTCATTCACGTGATGCTATCAAAGTTACTATATCAATACGGCGCACACGTGGTGAGTTGCTATGATTCCCCTTCCGCTATCAAAGCCTGCAAAGAAAAAGTATTTAAACTTATCATTGTGGATCCTATGTTACCGAGCTCCTTTGAGGGAGAAGATTTTATTAAAGAGCAACGGCAATTTTACAGTATCAACAAAGACACTCCTATTATCGTTTTCACCGAAGACATCGACTTTGTTTCTCGATTGAGTGAAAAGTATGAATGCCATCCCGAATCCAAGGTAGGGGATCTAAAAAAGATATCAGAACCCATTCGACAAGCTCTTGGTTTTTAAAACTATACCCACTCGCAACATTTAAAAGCCTTTGCCTCATACCGAAACAGAGAATTTGTCTATTTTGAGAATTACCGGCAATACTCTAGACGCATATAATGCATTGGGTTATTATTAGAGTATGTAGGACGTTTAGCTAAGGAGGTTTTTATAACTTTGAACGATCTGTCGATCGATCCTCCTCCAAAATAACCTGTTGGAGGTAAGGAAAGACGCCTTATTATACTTAACCCAGACAAATACATGATATGGTTAGCCAAGGCCTACAAGGATTTGTAGGCCTTATTTTTTCAATCCGGGATAACAAGCCTTTTACCCACATAAATACGAGAAGACTTTTCAATAGAATTTAACTGAGTGAGTTTACCAATACTCACTCGATACCGCCTGGCTATATGTGACAGCGTTTCCCCTCTTCTCACTATATGTATCTTCAATCCCTCTGCCGAAGGACCTCTTTTAACTAAAAGCTTTTGCCCTACTCTTATCACCGATCGACGAGAAATTTTATGTCGATTTAGATCCCTGATTTCTGAAAGACTCAATCCGTACTTCGAGGCAATTGATGTAAGATTCTCACCTCTTCTTACTCTATGATATTTTGTATTCACAGCATAACGAATCGGAGAAGGCCTACCACTCACATATCGGCCGGGTATTTTTAACCTATCTCCAATATTAATATGAGATCCAGAAATATTATTCATATCTTTGAGCTTATGGATCGTGGTCCCAAATCGTTTCGCTATAACATAGAGACTGTCGCCTCTTCGCACCCGATAGGTATCCCCATCAGTAAGCAGCAAGCTACTCGTTTTGGCCTTAGCTTTAGGGACAGCAACAAGAGCCAAATCCCTCATGCCCACTGGAATTCTTATAAAAGACTCTCCTTTTCGATAAACAGGAATATATCTGGAACGAAAAGCTGGATTTAATTTTTGTAGATCTGAGTAGCTTACACTCAACTCTTTACTCATAGTCAATAAGTCTATTGGATGCTCTATAGGGATCCTTTCATAGGCAAGAGCCGGTTGAAAATTAATATTGGTAAATCCAAATTTATGCGGATTTTCAGCAATCAACTTAGCTGCCAAAAATTTGGGAACATAATTTATAGTCTCTCGAGGAAGTTTTCTTCGACTCGCTAGCTGCCAAAAATCCCGAGTGTAGTTGTTCATAACAGCTCGCTTGATTCGGTTCTCACCAGCGTTGTAGGATGCCATAGCCAAATACCAGTTTCCAAATAAGTTATACAAGGCCTTAAAGTACCTAGCTGCCGCTTGCGTAGAGTGAACAGGATCAAGGCGTTCATCTACGGTGGAGTTGATAATAAGACCATATCTTTTACCAGTTCCACGAATAAACTGCCAATATCCAACAGCCGAAGCATGGCTGATCGCCTTTGATCTAAATCCACTTTCGATAAGAGAAATATACACCAAGTCGTCAGGTACACCCTCGTCTTTAAGTGTTTTCTTCATAAGATCCAAATAGCGAGAAGACCTCTCTAAATATCTAGTCATATGAGGACGACCACGTCCCGTAAAATAATTTACCCATTTTTGAACAGAAGCGTTCATTTCGTTAGGTATCTTCCCTAATTCAGACGTAACAGGCTCTCCAAGAACCACCTGCGTTTTTTCGGCAGTCAACTCTTCTTCACTGGGATTTTCACTATCCGCATTGTCATACCTAGTTAACACTGAACCACAAGCTGAAAACAAAAATATATAAACCAAAAGTATGGAGGTTTTTAAATAGTTCACGACACCTACCTTTAATAGACTCTTAAACTTTATTCTAAAAGATTACAATGAAGGTAGCAATGAAACCCTGCGGAATTAACAAGCAACTAGAATATAGCCTAAAAAAAGAGCATGTCTTGAGCTGGGTCTATGTCCGGGTCCTCATTGGAATCACTTCTTAAACTCCCAAAAGGGTCTTTCTTGACCGAGCCCAGCAAACTTATTGTCGAACCATTGATAGAGAATCAAATTGCGTAGGATAGCTTTGACATAATGGCTTGTTTCTTCCCAAGGCAATTCATCAATCCAAAGCTCATCATCAGGGTTAGTGCTACGAAATTTACCAAAGTCCTTAAATTCTTCTCTCACCTTTGTCCATCTTCTCATATTACCTATACCCGCATTGTACGCGGCTAGAGCAAAGGGTACATTTCCGTCATGAGCCCGCATCATTTTTTTAAGGTAATAGGTTCCAAACATTACATTAGTTTGTGGGTCATTTAAATCTTCTGGGAAGTTAATATTTTTAAGCTTTAAATCTCTTTGAACATCCTTAGCCGTTATTGAGACAATCTGCATTAGTCCCACAGCCTTAGCCTCACTCACAGCCTTTACTCTAAAACTGCTTTCTTGTTTAATTAAGGAGTAAATTAAATTGTCTTCTATTCCACGCTTTTCAGCTTCTTTAGTTACAGAATTTTTAAATTCTACAGGATAGACCAGGCGAACAAAAGGCTCAGACAGGTACTCTTTATTTAAATTCCATGCACTGCGAACAAATAATGTGGCATCATAATGGTCAAAGGCAAGAAAGCTCCACTTAGCATATAATATATTCTCATCGGAAGAAGCCGGATCTTGAAATTGCTTTAATTCTTCTTGTGCTTCAAAAAACCATCCCGCTCGCAATAGAATTTTTATTTTAGACCATATCTTATTCTCTCGTGGGGTCATCCACTTTTTAATTTTGGACGCATCTCCAGACCAGGGTTTTATGATTGGGTCATTCGGAGTCAATTCTATTTTCGCTCTAAGACCATAATAGGTTAACGGAAACTCTTCAATAATTTGGTTTGCCATCTTTTCTGCTGTTGGCAAGCTTAACTTTTGTTGAGACCTCCATAACCAATACATCGATTTTAATCTATAAGACTCTTCGATAGAGTTTTGAAATCCTGCAGTTAAATATTTTTCAAAATACGAGGCTGCAGAAGAATAATTTTTTAATCTGTATTGACTAAGGCCTAAATAAAACAATGCTTA
>JAGRAA010000158.1 GCA_020435185.1 Bdellovibrionales bacterium
TTAAAAGATCTATAGAGATTTCACCCTCCCTTAATAATAATTTTCAATTATGCAAAATAAACTCCAAAACCTGCTTTGCTAAAAATGTATTTAAGACATTTAAGGGGTATTTTCTGTTTAAAATCATCAGAGGAGTTTAAATATTAGACAGGAGCAAATTTAAAATTTTATGTTTCGCCCTCAGGCCCTTTTTCTAGTGTCTTCACAAATTCATCTAATATTAATAAATTATTACTTTTTGATCACCGATTAAACACTGTATGTTTAGAAAAATAGCTATCTCATTGCTCACTATAGGAATAAATAGTGACACCACGGCAGAAGAACAATCGCGAATTAAGTTTATCAATATACTCTTCTTGCTCGGGTTCTTATCGGTCACCACCTTTGCGTGCGCCCTCTTTAGCTTTCAAGTCAATTTGCCGGTTTACTTGCTAATAGGTAACCTTTGCGCCTTCTTGTTCGCCTATTTTTTAATGCACAAGGGTTTAACCAATTTAGCCCCATTTACAATAATCCATACGAACACTTTTTCTATCGTGTTTATCTCTTATTATATTATTGGAGACGTAGGGGCAGAATACCTTTTACTCTCTACATCTTGCTTGCCCTTCCTGGCGTTTAGTCTCGATAAAAAAAGACTCATGTTTTTAAGCGTATTCACTACTTTTCTTTGTGGGTTCTTAAGCTTAAAACTCGATCTATTCTCTCATGGCATTTTTACTTTACCCCAAGATCAACAAAACTTTTTAATACAAATGTGTTATCTCGAAGCTTTTCTTTTAATCTCTGCTCAAATGTTTATATTACTTTTTGAAATGGAAGACAGATATAAAATGTATCTTGAAAGCAGAACTCTCTTAAACAGCCAAAGCCGCCTCAGCGATCTTGGAGTTATGACGGCTGGGATCGCTCATGAAATCAACAATCCTCTCTCCATAGTGAGCGGGCTCGCTCAACTCGGACTCAGTCGAACAAAAAGAAATAACATTACAAAAGAAATACACACCGATAACTACGAAAAAATAATACATCAAACCAAACGAATCACTAAGATCATTAGTGGTCTCAAATTTATCTCACGAGATGGCAAAAAAGATCCTTTTGAAACCCAGTTTATAGACAAACCCATCATCGAGGCTTGTGAGCTGTGCAAAACCAAACTCGACAGTAAAAATATAAAAAGCTTTCTCCACCTCAAGGAAAAAGAACTTCCTGTAAGTATGAGAGTGGTACAGATCGAACAAGTGATTTTCACCTTAATATCAAATGCCATGGATGCTCTAGAAGAACTTCCTTCTCACTCAAAAAAAGAAATTTTAATTGAAATATTTTCCGAGAATCAGTTTGCTTGTATTCGTGTAAGAGACAACGGACCAGGAGTACCCAAAGCCATTAAAGATCAAATCATGAAGCCCTTCTTTACCACTAAATCCGTCGGTAAAGGAACCGGCCTGGGGCTTTCCGTAGCACAAGATATAATCAAATCTCATAAAGGTGAAATACTATTAGAGGCCACAGAATTAGGCGCGAGCTTTTTAATAAAGCTTCCGATTAACATTTCGACTTTAGAGAGAATTCAAGATATTCAGCTTTCAGATGAACCTAAAGCTTCTTGATAGAAACATTATCCAAACTTCCCTTGAATATAATCCGATGTACTCTGATGGGCCGGACTATTAAAAATAATTTCGGTATCATCAAACTCAATCAGTTGACCCTCATAAAAAAAGGCGGTTTGATCTGAAACCCGGCTGGCCTGCTGCATATTATGTGTTACCATTAAAATAGTATAATGCTCTTTTAATTGTTCAATAAGAGCCTCTATTCTAAGGGTCGATTTTGGATCCAGAGCAGAGCAAGGTTCATCCATTAAAATCACATCGGGACTCATCGCAATCGCGCGAGCGATACACAACCTCTGCTGTTGACCTCCTGAAAGCTCCAAAGCAGAAGTATGCAAACGGTCCTTCACTTCATTCCACAAACCCGCACCCTCTAATGATCTCTCTACCAATTCATCCGCGTCTTCTAAGAGGCCATTAATCTTAGGCCCCCATATAATATTTTGATAAATTGTTTTCGGAAAAGGATTAGGTTTTTGAAAGACCATTCCGATGCTTTTTCTTACTTCGGCAGCATCGATTTCTTGAGAAGTAATGTCTTGATCCCTATACATCACCTGTCCGGTCACATAAGAGCCATCTACAAATTCATTCATCCGATTAATAGACCTCAATAGAGTAGACTTACCACATCCGCTAGGACCAATAATTGCGGTCACCTTATTCTTCAGAATACTCATATTAATATTTGTAACTGCTCGAAAATCTCCATAGTAGACACAAACATCTTTAAACTCTAAAGCATGATTCGCATTCATCATAATTTATACCTTTGAAACTTCTGCCGAATAAATAAAGCCAATAAATTAAATCCAAACAAAACACCTAATAAAACAATAATACCAGCCCCAGCGATACCATGAAAATCAGCTTGAGGACGCCCTGCCCAGTTGAAAATTTGCACAGGTAAAACTGTAAATGGATCAGAGGGACCCTCTGGAACAAAGGCAATAAAAGATAGCGCTCCAATCATAATAAGGGGAGCGCTCTCTCCGATGGCTCTAGATAAAGCTAAAATCACTCCCGTCATAATACCTGGCGAAGCCGCCGGCAACAGCTGCATAGTCACAACCTGCCATTTTCTCGCTCCCAGAGCATAAGCTCCTTCGCGAATACTCATGGGGATAGCCTTTATACTTTCTTGAGAAGCGATAACGATAATAGGCAATATCACTAAAGACAAAGTCATCGCTCCAGCCCAAATACTTCTATCAAGATTAAAAAATCTCACAAAAACAGTCAGTCCTAATAGTCCATAAACAATAGAAGGCATACCCGCCAAATTCGCGATATTAATTTGAATCCATTTTGTGATCTTATTCTTAGAGGCATACTCCTCAAGATAAAAAGCTGTGGCTACTCCCAAAGGGACAGCAATGGCAGCTGTTAAAAAGAGTATCCATACAGAGCCATAAAGAGCAGATTTTAAACCAGCCTTTGCAGGGAATCTTGAAGGAAAATGAGTCAAAAAGTCCCAATTGATCCAAGCGATTCCTTCACGAAAAATATGAAAAAATAATACTCCTAACGTAGATACCGCAAACAGAGTCACCACTCGACAAATAAGTTTAAAAATAAATTCGTTTCTTTTACGGACTTTATTTCGAGCAGTCATAACTCCAAACTCAATTTCCCTTTGTTGGGGTTTTACTTTATCCTTTACAAGCTTAGGGACAGAATTCGCTATTGTTTCCATTGGAGTTCTCCTTAACTTAGGACCTTTTTTCATTAAACATGAATCTATTGCCAATAATATTCATAGTAAAAGTCATCACAAATAATAATGCGGCTACCGCAAAACACGTCTGATACTCTATTCCTCCATGCGGAGTATCTCCAAGGCTAACCTGAACTATATAAGCCGTCATAGTTTGGATACTTTCAAAGGGGTTTAGAGTCATTTTGGCCGTAGCTCCCGCAGCAAGAGTGACCGCCATAGTCTCTCCAACAGCTCTTGATACTGCCAAGATAATTGCCGCTGCGATTCTTGATTTAATAGCTGGCAGAATTATCTGTGTGGTGACCTCTACCGGGTTTGCTCCCATAGCATAAGCTCCCTCTCTCAATGATTTCGGAACTCCTCTAAAGGCGTCATCCACCAACGAAGAAACCATGGGCAGTATCATGATCCCAACAACCACTGCTCCACTAAACGCATTAAACACCTGCACCTGAGGAAATACACTCTTCATAAGCGGAGTGATAAAAGTTAAGGCAAAATACCCATAGACAACCGTAGGGATACCTGCAAGCAACTCTAAGGCTGGCTTAACTATTTGTCTAATTCTATAATTTGCATACTCATTCAGGTAAACCGCCACAAAGAGGCCCGCTGGTAGAGCAATCAATATAGAACCAACCACAATCAAGCCAGTTCCACTCACCAGAGGAAGAACACCAAATGACTTCGGCTCTAGCAATGGCTCCCATCGTGTCCCAAAAAGAAAGTCAATCAAACTCACTTCTTTAAAAAAAGCAAAAGACTCAGTCCCTAAAATCAAAACCACAGCCAATGAAGTGGCTATGGTCACGAGCATACAAAGAAAGAGCAAAGAAAAAACACTCTTGTCTATAACTTTGCTCAAGCTCAATTTATGAATAGATAAATGGTCAGCCCTTGGTTGAATTACAACACCCTCGTTTTAACACTTTTAATTTCAGCTAAGCTTTTTTCATACATTTTAGCAGGTAATGGAACATAGCCTGTCTCTTTGGATAACTTAGCCGCATTTTGTATATAAAACTCAACAAAAGCTTTCACTTCAGGTTTATTCAAAGAAGCCTTAGATACATAAATAAAAATAGGGCGTGATAATGGAGCATAAGTCCCTTTGTTAATTGAATCTACTGTTGGTGCTACAGCCGCCTTAGCTCCTTTATTTTTAATTCCAACAGCTTTAAGTTTATCTTTGTTTTCTATATAATATGAAAATCCAAAGTATCCCATTGCTCCTTCGTCGCCAGCTACCCCTTGAACCAAAGTGTTATCATCTTCTGACTTTGTAAAGTCAGACCGACTCGCCTGGGATTTTCCGTTAATTTCTTCTGTAAAATAGTCAAATGTTCCAGAGTCAGTGCCTGGTCCGTAAAGTACAATTTTTTTATCTGGCCAAGCTGAACGAATATCCTTCCAGGTTGATACTTTACTTCCCGTATTCCATATTTTTTTAAGTTCATCGACCGTTAAATAATCCACCCAAGTATTTTTAGGATTGATCACCACAGAAATTCCATCGTAGGCCACCGGGATCTGGATATATTCTACCTTTTTCTCTTTAGCGACTTTTACTTCTTTGTCTTTAATGGGTCGAGAAGCATCATTAATATCTGTCTCACCTACTGTAAATTTTTTAAAACCGCCGCCAGTTCCAGAAACTCCAACAGTGACTCTTACTCTAGGCTGAATTTTTGAAAACTCTTCTGCAACTGCTTCTGTGATAGGAAATACCGTACTAGAGCCATCAACTTTAACAGTTCCCTGTAATTTTGCGGATGCATGAGACTGAATCGTTAAACTAAAAACCAAACCTAAAACTAAACGAAAAGGCCACTGTGATGCTTTCATTTATCCCTCCATATAGAGATTTTGTTGTTGCTTACCCTATCTCTACCTGGACTTTATTTGATTTATGTTAGTTCATGATTTTTTGGTAAAATAATTGAAAATTTGCTGCCTTGGCCCAACTGGCTTTCCACTTTAACGCTCCCTTTGTGGGCCAATGCAATATGCTTAACGATGGACAAACCTAGACCGGTCCCTCCAATATTTCGACTTCTCGCCTTATCGACTCTATAAAAGCGCTCAAAAAGCCTTGATAAATGCTCATTATCAATTCCCTTACCTTGGTCTATGACCGAAACCCTCACACTCTGATCATCCTGATCGATCTTAACTTTTACCGATCCTTTGTTTTTCCCGTCCTGAGGTCGACCATACTTGATCGCGTTGTCTATGAGATTAACCAACGCCTGTTCAAAAAGTAAACTATTTATATTTACAATGATCTGATCATCTCCTTCGAATTCAAAATCCACGTGAAGCTTTTTAGCTTTAGGCTCACACACTTGTATTGCCGTTTGCACTACAGGACCAATCTTTTGAGGCGTGGTCTCCACCCCTTCTGAGTCTTTCTCTAATTTACTCAACGACAGCAGATCTTCCAATACAGTAGAGAGCCTGGCTGACTGATCTTGAATAATTTTTAAAAAGCTTTTCTGCTGAACTTCATCTACGTCATTAGTTAAAAGAGTTTCTGTAAACCCTTGAATAGAAGTCAATGGAGTTCTTAATTCATGGGAAACATTAGCTACA
>JAGRAA010000159.1 GCA_020435185.1 Bdellovibrionales bacterium
GTTTTTGGCCGCGAAACTAAGGGGTTAGACGAATCCATTCTAAAAAAATACTCCCAGCAGGCTCTCACGATCCCTATGCCTGGAGAGGTGAGAAGCTTAAATTTATCTAACTCAGTAGCAATTTGCCTTTTTGAAGCATCCCGCCAAATTCACAATTTTTGATACTTTTCGACGAGTTAGCTAAATTACCCCTTGAAATCAGAGGTTTACTTAGTGGGGATTGAGGTATATGGTTAATTCACTATGATTTCAAAAATTATCACTAATATTATTGGAACGAAGCACGATCGTGAAATAAAAAAAATTCAACCGATCATTGACCAAATCAACTCCCTTGAATCATCCATGAAGGCCTTGTCTGATGAAGAATTAAAAGGGAAAACGCCGGAATTTCGGCAGCGTTTAGATAAGGGAGAAACTTTAGACGACATCTTGCCTGAAGCCTTTGCGGCTTGTAGAGAGGCCGCGTGGCGGGTTCTGGGAATGAGGCATTACGATGTTCAGCTCATTGGTGGATTAATTTTACACCGCGGAATGGTTGCTGAGATGAGAACGGGCGAAGGTAAAACCTTGGTGGCCACCTTGCCAGTTTATTTGAATGGTCTTTCTGGAAAAGGGGTCCATGTCGTAACGGTAAATGACTATTTGGCCAAACGGGATAAAGAATGGATGGGTCAGCTTTATGAATGGATGGGGCTGACAACAGGAACAATCGTTCATGATTTGACGGATAGTCAAAGAAAACAAGCCTACGGCGCCGACGTGACGTACGGAACAAATAATGAGTTTGGATTTGATTATTTGAGAGATAACATGAAGTTCAATCTTGAGGACTATGTTCAAAGAGAGCTCAATTTTGCCATAGTGGATGAGTGTGACTCTATCTTGATAGATGAGGCCAGAACTCCGTTGATTATCTCTGGCCAAGCGGATGATTCTACGGACAAATATTATGAAATTAATAAAATCATCCCGAAGTTAGAGGTTGAAAAGCATTTCGTCATGGAAGAAAAAACCAAAACTGCTTCTTTGACTGAAGAAGGAAACTCCAAGGCGGAAGAGTTGTTGGGGGTTGATAATATTTATGATCCTCAACACATAGATTTACTTCACTACATTTATCAAGGGTTAAAGGCGCATTATTTGTTTAAGCGTGATGTGGATTACATGATCAAAGATGGTGAGGTAGTGATCGTTGATGAGTTTACAGGACGTCTCATGGAGGGGAGAAGATGGAGTGATGGACTTCATCAATCTGTAGAAGCAAAAGAAGGCGTGCGAGTTAAAAACGAGAATCAGACTCTCGCGTCTATTACCTTTCAGAACTACTTTAGAATGTATAATAAACTATCTGGTATGACCGGAACGGCTGAAACAGAAGCCGTTGAGTTTCATAAAATTTATGGTCTTGATGTAATGGTGATTCCCACGAATAAACCTATTGCAAGAAAAGATGAAGATGATGTGGTTTATAAGACCGAAAAAGCCAAAATTAAAGCCATGGCTCACGATATTAAAGATCGAGCGGAGAAGGGGCAACCAGTTTTAGTAGGTACGGTGTCTATTGAAAAATCAGAGGTGATTTCTAGAGAATTAACTAAGCTCGGAATTAAGCATAATGTTTTAAATGCGAAACACCATGAGAGAGAGGCTGAAATCGTGGCTCAAGCTGGTCGAAAGAACTCGGTGACAATAGCGACGAATATGGCGGGACGAGGTACAGATATAGTTTTAGGTGGTAATCCAGAATTTTTAGCTCGATTAGAAAGTGCAGAAGAAGATTCTGAGCAATATAAAAATGCTTTGATAAAATATAAAGGGGTTTGTGAGAGAGAAAAACAAGAGGTTTTAGAGGCTGGTGGTTTATATATCATGGGTACTGAACGTCATGAATCTAGACGGATCGATAACCAGCTAAGAGGTCGTTCTGGTCGTCAGGGTGATCCAGGAGAATCTCGGTTTTATTTATCTTTAGAAGATGATTTGATGCGAATTTTTAATGGAGAGAGAATTCAAAAAATTATGACTACTTTAAATGTTCCTGATGATGAGCCTATTACGGCCGGAATGGTTTCAAGAGCCATTGAAGGAGCACAAAGAAAAGTAGAGGGTCATAATTTTGATATTCGTAAGCATCTACTAGATTATGACGATGTGATGAATCAGCAGCGTACCGGCATTTATAAATGGCGTAGAGATATTTTGAGCGGAAAAGACATTCAA
The DNA here is from genome assembly GCA_020435185.1 of Bdellovibrionales bacterium. Taxonomy (GTDB): domain Bacteria; phylum Bdellovibrionota; class Bdellovibrionia; order Bdellovibrionales; family UBA1609; genus JAGRAA01. The sequence goes on from JAGRAA010000159.1 coordinate 2,224, forward strand.
TCTATGGTTCTAGATATGATGGGTGAGATCACTTCTAATATTTTAGACACTTTTGTAAATGAACAAGCCAAAAAAGAGCAATGGGATTTAGAGGGCTTGAAAACCTCTTTAAGTCAGCAGTTTGGGATTGCCGTAGATTTGGGGAGTTTAGAAAGTCTAAATGCTGAAAAGGTGACAGATATTGTGAGTCAGTCTGTGAAGCAAGCTTACGATATGCAATGTGAGCATTTGGGGGATCATCTAGAAGAAGTCCAAAAAATGTTGCTTCTTCAAGTTTTAGATACAAAATGGAAAGATCATTTAGCCTCCATAGATAAGATCAAAGAAGGTATTAATTTAAGAGCTTATGCGCAAAAAGATCCTTTAATCGAGTATAAAAAAGAGGCCTTTAATCAGTTTGCTAAAATGAATGAATCTATTAAAGCTGAGGTTTTAGAGAAATTATTTAAAATTCAAATTGTGACCCAAGAAGAAGAAGCTATGCTTCGACGTATGGAAGAGCAAATGCAAAGAACCCCTAGAAAATTAGATTATCATGGGGCTGAAGAAAGTGAATCTCAAGGTTTTATGGCGCAATCAAAGTCTGGCACTGGGGTGGAGCAGGGCTCTCCTCAAAGAGAGCAGTCCATGAGTTATAGTCGAGGACAAGATTATGATCCTCAATCAAGTCTTAATCGTGCCGAGAGAAGACGTGTTGATAAAAAAAATAAAAAGAAAAAATTAAGGTGATCTATGGCCCAGTGCCCGTTTTGCCAACATGAAATTACGGAAGATTTTGGATTGGTAACCTGTGAAGGCTGCGGGAGATCGGTCTTTGTAGATATGGATGGGGGAGTGAGTGCGACTGAAGATGATGCGAGTGACCTCTATGAAGCGCCCTCTGAAGGTAAAAACTTTGAGCCTCTTCAGGATGAGTATTTAAATTTGGAGGAACCCTCCACGGATTATGCTGGAGAAGGGGTTTATGCAGAAGAGCCGGAAGAATCATTTCATTCTGTTGAAGAGCAAGAGATCTCGAGTTTCGAGTCCGAAGAAAATGAAATGGGAATATCTGCAGAGCTAAGTGCTGAAGATCCGGATCAGTCGTATGTTGAATTCTCTGACGACTCAGAGGAGAGTGATTTTCTTGAAGAACTTGAAGAAGACCATGCAGGAAGCAATTCTTTAGATAGGGAGTCTGTGTCTTCAGAATTTGCGGCTCCTACAAAAGAGCCTAAATTTACAGATCGTGAGCCATCGGTAAAAGATATAGCAGAGTACGGAAATTCCGAGCTTGCTTCGGCAGAGCAGGGAAGTGTTTTTTATAATCTTCGTATAGAGGGTCTAGATTCAGAGCAGGTTCGTTCTGATTTTGTAGAAGCTATAGACGACAAAAAATTAATGTTGAACGTGGACGACATTATTTCTCAAATAAAAGACGGAAGTGTATTAATTCGAGACATATCCGCTCTTAAGGCTAGTGTGATTTTAAATTCTGTAAGCAATCTACCGATAAAGATATCCTGGGAGCAGTATTTGATCATGGGACAGGAGCTTGCTGAGGAGCCTTTTAACTCAGAAGGTGGGGAGCCGTCTGAAGATCTTGAGTCCGAATACTGAATCTCCCCATAAGTTGGAGATTTGTTTGAAGGGATTGATTTTATTATTTACTTTGTTCTTTAGTTACTCTCTTTATTCTCAAGGGGGAGAAGAGGCTGCGCCAGAGGGCGGAGGAGAAGGTAAAGAAACTGCAAAAGAAGAGAAGAAAATTCCCGAAGAAGAAGATTGGGCTAAGCAAATTAACGTTTTGAATACAAAGGAAGCTAAAATAAAAGTCTATGACGAAGAGATCAAAAAATATATCAAAGAGAAGAGTGAAGCAAAAACCAAACCTGAAGAGAGGGAATTGATTAATAAAATGATCACGACTCACAAAATGCTTCAAGAAGAATCACGTGAATACAATGTAATGAGAACGCAAATTAAATACAAATTTCCTGCTAAAAATGATTATACGGAACGACGTTATTTACCTATTCGTGTTCTCTCTTTAGAAAAAATGGAAGCGCGTCAATCTGATTTAGACAATCGGTTAACTGAGGTTCGAAAATTTATTATTAATAAATATAAACCGTTTTTGTCGGCGGAATTTGCCGATCAACAAGAGCGGGGCCCAGCTTCCATGAAAAAATTCGAAAAACCAGAAGATAAAAAAGGCATTGAGAAGAAAATTGTCATAGAAAGGTAACAGTTCCCTTTTCATCTTGCGCAGAGTCGCAAACTTCAAATGAAACCTCTCTCGACTTAGGTACGGACACACTTTGGT
>JAGRAA010000160.1:0-2738 GCA_020435185.1 Bdellovibrionales bacterium
ACCTCTTTTTTTAGAGATAATCACCCCTTTGAGGCCTTAGCTCATCAAGTTGTTCCCGAGATTATTAAAAATAAAGGGCCTATCAAATCCATTGAGATTTGGTCAGCAGCATCAAGTATGGGGCAAGAACCATATAGCATTTTGATGACACTTTTTGATGATTGCCCGCAACTTTCTGGGTGGAATTTTAATTTACGTGCTACAGATATAAGTGCAGAAGCCTTGAGAAGAACTAAAGAAGGGCTCTATACTAAGCTTGAAGTTCAACGAGGGCTCCCTATTAAAAAAATGATTAAATTTTTTGATAAGATAGATGACAATAACTACAAGTTTAAAAAAGAATATAAAGGAAATCTGAAAGTCGAAAAATTTAACCTATTTGAAGATAAGATTATTCCAAATTCTTATGATATTATTTTTATTAGAAACGTGTTGATTTATCAAAATGTCGAGAATAAGCAAAAGATTTTAAATAACATATTCCTCGCCTTACGGCCTGGGGGGTATATGTTTTTAGGTAATGGAGAAAGCTTAATTGGTATTGAACATCAGTTTAAATTGGTTAATTTTGGAAGTTGCACAGTATTTACTAAACCATCTGAAAGTACTATCCAAAAAGCTTCTTAGTTATGTCTAGAAATTATTAAAATATTAAAATAAGTAAATTTGTTTGTTTAAGTTGACGATAAATAGGTAAATAAACAAGAGGTAGTTTTTTTGCCATTTTATAGAGTACTCATTGTCGACGATGACAAAGACTTTGCTTTTAGTCTTATGGAGAATTTGACTCTATTAGGCTACCAGTCAGTCTGTGTTTCGAGTTCTCAAGAAGCCTTGAAATGGCTAAAGGTACATAGTTTAAATACTATCCTAATTTTGTCTGACTATGAATTGATTGGAGAAACAGGATTTGATGTCAGAAAAGCTGTTAAGCCTGAATTTGGAAAAATACCTTTTGTACTCATGTCTGGAGTGATCAATCAAGATCTTGCTCTTCAAGGTAAGAAAGAAAGAATAGCTGGCTTCTTACATAAGCCTTTTGATCCGAATAATGTAAAAGATATCATAGATAAAAACTGTAAAGAAAAAATAGACGAAATCGATGAGGAGTTAGATTTAATCAGTGGGTTTTTAGATGACACAAAACCCTTAATGGAGGAGATCGAGTCTAATATTCTCAGTATTGAAGAGTCCAAAGGTGATCTGTCCTCGTTTGATAATCTAATGAGGTTGTTACACACGATTAAGGGTACGGCAGCTTGTGTAGGATTAGAAGATCTCTCTTATCTTTCTCATAAGTATGAGGATTTGGTCACAGCAACTCGGGCGGGTAAATTTGCTGTTAACGAAAAGTTGACAAATGTCTTTTTAAAGGGCTTTGATAAGCTAAAAGAAGAACTCTCTCAGTCAGAAGAGAGAAAGGTCTTATCTTCCGAAGAACGAGAAGATATGGTTTCGATATTTCAAGTAGAAGATGAAGCTGGTATTGTCGCAAAGGATAAGTCTAAAGATGATATCGTCAAACAAGTCGCTGCCATTAAAAGCCTGGCTGATGCAAAAAGAGAAGAGATTAGTGTTTCTGTAGAAATTTTAGATAAATTTATGGAACTGAGTGGAGAGCTTACTGTGGCCAGAAATGCTTCGAATAAGCTTCTGCAAAAACTGGAAAAAACTGTAGGAGCGTCTCTAGAGTTAGATTCGCTCTCAGAATCTCTGTCTGAAATTCATAAAGTTTGTGGAGGAATGCAGAACCTTGTTGTTGAAACAAGAAAGGTTTCTTTAAGACATGTGCTAAAAACAATTCCTAGGGTGGTAAGAGATCTCAGTAAGAGCACAGGGAAGAACATTAAATTTCAAATCTATGGGGACGATATTCGGGTAGATAACTCGATTGCTAAAGTTCTTTCAAATTCAATTATACATATGGTTCGTAACAGTATTGATCATGGCTTAGAAAAGCCTGAAGAAAGAATATCAGTCCAAAAAAATGAAGAGGGGCAACTGACCATTAAATGTTCAGATGTAGGAGATGATGTTTTTGTAGAGCTCATTGATGATGGTCGAGGCATTAATAAAGATAGAATTAAACAAAGGGTTATTGAAAAGGGAATGTATTCAGCTCAAGAGGTTCAGGAGATGTCAGATAAAAAAGTGATGTCTATGATTTTTGAACCAGGGTTCAGTACAGCAGAAGTCATTACTGATGTCTCAGGACGAGGAGTTGGAATGGACATGGTAAAGACTTCCGTCGTCAATATTAATGGTCGAATTGATATTGAAAGCGAGAAGGGGCAAGGTACTAATATTCGTTTAGTTTTACCAAAACCTAAAGCTGTTCTCATTATGTCTAGTTTGTTTGTTAGGATAGGTCATGAAAAATTTGCGATTCCACAAGCAGAAATTGGTCGAGTTGTTCTTTTGAACAATACCAGTGATGGAATAATGCAAGAGATTCAAGGTAAGAGATATATAAAATTATCTGAAGAAATATTGCCTATTGTAGAAATAGATGAGGTGCTCGGTTTTCCTGTTAGGGTTGAAGGCAGACAGAGTAACCAATTTATTGTTTTGAAGTCGGAGCTTAATCAGTTTGCCATTCCTATTGATGAGATTTTTGATGTAGAAGAGGTTGTCGTTAAAAAATTAGAAAACGAAATGGCTCGATCTGATTTATTTTTAGGTGTAACTTACGGGGATGATGGTGATCTTTGTTTAACGTTGAATCCAAATGCTATTGG